>NZ_JAGQCR010000006.1:0-35498 GCF_024346295.1 Cyanobium sp. BA20m-14 | reverse complement strand
TTGGTTCGCAATCCCTTTGACTCCAGCCGGTTGCATGGGCTCGCCATGCTCGAGGGTCTGCCCTTTCCTTTGCTGTTGTTGTTGGCCGCCCTGCTGGGGGCATTGCTGCTGCGGCCCAGCTTTGCGCCCCGGTTGGTGGCGGGGATGGCTTCCCTGGCTGTTGCCACCGCCATGGGCCGGGCCTGGGGGGTGTGGTCGCTGGCGATGTTGGCTCCCGATAGCGGCATTCGGGAGCCCCTGCTTGATGCAGACATCAGTTTTGCGCTGGTGCGCTTTCCCGCTTTGGCCTTTGGGCTCACCCTGCTGCTGGCCCTGGTGAGCTGCCACCTGGCGGCGGGGCTGTGGGGCATCTTGGCCCGCCCTCCCCAGCTCAGCGATGGGCGCTTCCACGGCTTCACCGCCACCCAACTGGTGAGGCTGCGCGCACCCCTGGCCCTGCTGGCCCTGCTGGTGGCATTTGGTTTCCTGCTAGGTCGGCACCAATTGCTGCTGAGCACCGCTGGCAGTGTGCCCGGGGCCGGCTGGTTAGATGTTCACTTTGTACTCCCCCTGCGCACCACGGCCGTCGTCGTGGCCCTGCTGACCGCTGTGGCCCTGCTGTTGCCCCTGCCTCGCAAGGGGCTTCGTGGCCCCCTGCTGGCGGCAGTATCCGCAGCCCTGCTCGTGGTGCCCCTGCTCGAGGCCCTGCTGACTCCACTGTTGCAGTTGATGCTGGTGCGGCCACGGGAACTCCAGCTGGAGACCCCCTACCTGGCTCGCTCGATTGCGGCCACCAGGGCCGCCTTCCAGCTCGATGACATCAGAAGTCGCAACGTGAGGCCTCGCAACCGCCTCAGCCGTGCCGATGTCATCGCCGGCCAGGCGACCCTGCGCAACATCCGTCTCTGGGATAGCCAGCCCCTGCTAGCGACCAACCGCCAACTGCAGCAGTTTCGTGTCTATTACCGCTTTTCAGGGGCTGCGGTCGACCGCTACAGCCTGCCAGCCAATGCCGGCAAGGATCGCCGCCAGTTGGTGATGGTCTCGGCAAGGGAGCTGGATCAGGCCTCCCTTCCACCGGCGGCGCGCACCTGGCTCAATACCCATCTGGTGTTCACCCATGGATATGGCTTCACGGTTTCACCGGTAAACACCAGCAGCCCCGATGGCTTGCCCGACTTCTTCATCAGCGATCTGGGAGCCTCCACCCGCGTTCAGGGCAATGCCAAGTTGGGAATCAGCTCTGCCCAGGTGAGGTCCGGAATTCCGATCGGCCAACCCAGCCTCTATTTCGGAGCGCTCAAGTCGCCCTATGCCCTTGCTCCCACCAAGGTGCAGGAATTTGACTATCCCCAGGGAGACGAAAATCTCTACACCCATTACACAGGCAAGGCCGGAGTGCCAATCGGCTCAGCCTGGGGACGCCTGGCCGCTGCCCTCTACTTGGGCGAGCCCAAATTGCTGGTGCAGGGTGCGATCACCCCTGCTACCCGGCTGCTGCTGCGGCGCGAGGTGAGGGAGCGGCTGCGCACCCTGGCGCCCTTCGTTCGCTTCGAGGGAGATCCGGTGCTGGTATCTGTGCAGCTGGACCAGAATGGGCCTTTCCCCCGCAGCCAGCAGCAGTACTGGCTGGTGGAGGGGTTTACCAGCAGCCGCAGTTATCCGTACAGCGCGGCGGTGCCGGGTGAGCCTGAGATCCGCTACCTGCGCAACTCTGTCAAGGCGGTTGTCGATGCATACAACGGCACCGTGGTGATGTACGTCTCCTCCAGCAGCGATCCGATAATCGCTGGCTGGCAGCGTCTCTTTCCCGATCTGTTCGCGCCCATGACGGCCATGCCTGCTGCCCTGCGGGCCCATATCCGCTACCCCCAATGGCAGTTTGAGGTGCAGACGGCCCAATTGCTCAGGTATCACGTAACAGATCCTCGAGTTTTCTACAGCGGGGATGATGTATGGCAGGTGCCGAAGGAGGTGTACGGCCAGCAGCAGGTGCCCGTCCGGCCCTATCACATCAGCGCCCAGCTCAGCCCGCAACTGCCTCCGGAATTTCTACTGCTACAGCCGCTCACGCCCCTGGCCCGGCCCAACCTTGTTGCCTGGCTGGCCGCTCGCAGCGACGATCCCCACTACGGCCAGCTGGTGCTGCTGCGTTTCCCCAGCCAGACAACCATTTTCGGCCCCGAGCAGATCACCGCCCTGATCAACCAGGATCCGGTGATCAGCCAGCAGTTCGGTCTCTGGAATCGTTCCGGTGCCGAGGTGATCGAAGGCAACCTGCTGGTGGTGCCGGTGGGAGAGGCCCTGCTGTATGTAGAACCGATCTACCTGAAGGCTCGGCAGGGGGGCTTACCGACCCTGGCCCGGGTGGTGGTCAGCGACGGCACTCGCATCGTGATGGAACGCAACCTCGACGCGGCCATAAGCGCCCTGCTGGCTGTAAGCGAACGGGCACCCAATCCATATGCCGCCGGTCCATGACCATAAAAAATGGGCCCCTGATGGGACCCAGAACAGATCAGAACGGAATGATCCGCGGCTGATCAGGCTGCGACTGCTGCCTTTGGGTCAAGGGCGCCCTTGGCGTAGAGGCCGGCGTAGTAGTTGATGTCGCGCTGCTTGATCTTGCTGGCGTTGCCGGCACACCAGAACTGCTGATAGCGATCCAGGCACACCTGCTTCATGTACTGGCGGGCAGGCTTGTTGAAGTGGCGGGGATCGAAGTTGGTGGGGTCCTTGAAGGCCGCTTCCCGAACAGCTGCGGTGAAGGCCAGCCGGTTGTCGGTGTCGATGTTCACCTTGCGCACACCGTTGCGGATACCCTCCTGGATTTCCTCCACGGGCACGCCGTAGGTCTCGGGGATGGCGCCGCCGTACTTGTTGATCATGTCCAGCCACTCCTGGGGCACCGAGGAGGAACCGTGCATCACCAGGTGGGTGTTGGGGATCGCTTTGTGGATCTCAGCGATGCGGCTGATGGCCAGCACTTCACCGGTGGGCTTGCGGGTGAACTTGTAGGCGCCGTGGCTGGTGCCGATGGCGATCGCCAATGCGTCAACTTTGGTTTTGGCGACGAAGTCGGCGGCCTCAGCCGGATCGGTGAGCAGCTGGCTGTGGTCGAGCTTGCCCTCAAAGCCATGGCCGTCTTCGGCCTCACCCATGCCGGTTTCCAGGGAACCTAGGCAACCCAGTTCGCCCTCCACACTCACGCCGATGGCGTGGGCCACGTCCACCACTTCCTTGGTGACGGCCACGTTGTACTCGTAGCTGGCAGGGCTCTTGGCATCAGCCATCAGGGAGCCATCCATCATCACCGAGGTGAAGCCGTTGGCGGCGGCGCCGAAGCAGGTGGCAGGACTGTTGCCATGGTCCTGGTGCATCACCACCGGGATGTCCGGATAGGTTTCAACTGCAGCCAGGATCAGGTGGCGCAGGAAATTTTCACCGGCATACTGGCGCGCTCCGCGGGAGGCCTGCAGGATCACCGGAGAGTCGGTTTCGCTGGCCGCCTCCATGATCGATTGCACCTGCTCGAGGTTGTTGACGTTGAAGGCAGGAATGCCATAGCCGTTCTCAGCGGCATGGTCGAGCAGCAGCCGAAGCGGAACGAGCGCCATGGGAAAAAACCTCTCGGATCGGAGTAGGGAACTGGCTGGGAGTCTAGGGGATGCCCCCGGGCTGACCATGGCGGGCCCAATCGCAACAGCGCTGGCTGCTCACCGCTTCGCCCAGGCCTGGCACCATCGGGCGTCCCTCGCGCACCGCCTCACTCCACCAGCTGTGCAGCCGCAGCACCGGGGCGATCCGCCCGTCGGCCCAGGTGCGACCAAACCCCCATTGGGCCTCGACTTCCAAGGGCCTGAGCGGCTCACCCCCGCGGGAGTGCCAAAGACCAAAGCCATGTACATAGTCGGCCTGGTTGTCGGATCCGAGTACGGCGGTCCCATCCCGCCCGTAGAGCTCGAGCCAGCAGCCCCGCCCCCGGCGGGTCACGGAAGCCAGGTTCAACTGGGCCGGCACCACTTGACCCTGGGCGGTCTCCAGTTCCAGCTGCACTAGGGCGATGTCCTCGGCGTCGACGCCGGCAATGCGGCCACTGCCATCTCCCAGGGGCCTTTCGCCGATGGCCGTGCTCAGCAGGGCCCGCAGGGAGCGGCTTGGTCCCACCAGCCAATGGAGGATGTCAAAGGCATGGGTGCCCAGGGCCCCCAGCACGCCGCCGCCTGCAGCCGCCTGGGAATACCAGTTCCAGAGCCTGGTGGGGTCGGCGCGGCTAGCCATCAGCCAGTCGAATTTGACGAGCAGCAGTTCCCCCAGGTCGCCACTGGCGACAAGGGCGGCAAGCTGCTGGAAGAGGGGCACCGCCCGGTATTCGAAATCAACTGCCACCGTTAGCCCCCGCTGCAGGGCCAGCCTTTGTAGTTCTTCCACCTGCTCGGCGCAGAGGGCCACCGGCTTTTCCAGCAGCAGGTGCTTGCCGGCATGAAGGGCCCTCTCGGCCAGCTCGAAGCGGGGCGCTGGCGGGGTGGCGATCACCAGGGCTTCTACCGCCGGATCGGCCAGCAGGGCATCGAAGTCGCCGTAGCCGGGCAGTTCGGCGGTGCGGCAGGCCGCCTCCAACCGCTCTGGCCGGGGATGCCAGAGGGCCACCGGAGTGGTGCCAGCACAGGCCCGCAGGGCGGGCAGGTGGACCTTTTCACCTATGCCCAGGCCGGCGATGGCCACCCGCAATGGGCTGGTCATGGCAGGGTCTCACTGGCAACTGCGCAAACCTCAGTTACCACCCTGGTGATCAGGTTGTCTCCGGCGGTGGGCTGCCACTGGGCCCCGAACTGGGGCAGGCCGTTGATCGATGTGTCGCGGAATAGGGCCTGGTCGCAATCGAGTTCCATCACATAGAGATCGTTGCTAGGACGGGGCTTCTCCTCCGTGGTGGGGGATTGGAACCGGGTCAGCACCGACACGTTGCCCTCGCGGCTGCGGCGCAGGCTGCCCCCATCCCACCACTGGCGCCCCTCATCGCTGCTGGCCACTTCGTGCCAGTCAACCGGGCCGGCGAAGGCGGCCGAACCGGCGCCACTGAACACCACCAGTAACAGCAGAATTGCAACCAGCCAGCCCAGATTTCTGCCAAGGAATTTGCCCAGATTTCTGCCCATGATCTGCCTCACGCTGGCACCGTTTCGCGGCAGCCGTGCAGCTCGAGCAGGCTTGCCAGGGTGGCCTTGAGGCGGGTGCGATCCACGATGGCATCGACAAATCCATGCTCGCGCAGGTATTCGGCGGTTTGAAAGCCTTCGGGGAGTTTTTCGCGCAGGGTCTGCTCAATCACCCGCCTGCCCGCAAAGCCGATTAGGGCCTTGGGTTCGGCCAGAATTAGATCGCCCAGCATGGCAAAGCTGGCCGTCACCCCCCCGGTGGTGGGATAGGTCAGCAGAGGCAGGTAGAGCAGTTCGGCCTGGCGGTGGCGTTCCAGGGCACCGGAGATCTTGGCCATCTGCATCAGGCTGAGCATGCCCTCCTGCATGCGGGCGCCGCCGGAGGCACACACAATCAGCACCGGGTAGCGGCGGGCAGTGGCGGTTTCAATCAGGCGGGTGAGTTTCTCGCCCACCACCGAGCCCATCGAGCCGCCCATGAAGCGGAAGTCCATCACCCCCAGGGCCAGGGGCAAGCCGCTGGTGCGGCAGAGGCCGGTGACGACGGCATCGAGCAGACCGGTGCTCTGCTGGCTGTCCCGCAGTCGATCTGTGTAGCTGCGTCGATCCTTAAAGGCCAATGGATCGGTGGGGGCCAGGCAGCTATCTAGCGGTTCGAAGCTGCCGGGGTCGGCGATTAGAGCGATGCGCTCCTCACTGTCAATCCTGTTGTGGTGGCCGCAGCCCTTGCAGACGCTGGCATTGGCCACCAGATCTTTGCGATACACCACCAGGCCGCATTCGGGGCATTTGCTCCACAGCCCATCGCCCTCTTCCAGGTCCTGGGTGACCCGCACGGTGGGGGCATTTTTCTGGCGATCCGCGAACCAGTCGAAAAGCGACATGCGATCTCAAGGCGACAGGGCCCGGCGGCTGAACCCATTTAAGGCGCCGGGCCCACCAGCCCAAGGAGGGGCAGCCAAAAGTCATGGCCCCATAGCCAGACGGCGGCTCCACCAGCTGCCAGAAATGGTCCGAAGGGAAAGGGCTGGTGCCTGCCCAGCCTCCCGCTGAGTCGGCCGATGCTGCCCACCACTGCACCGCCGAACACTGCCAGCACCACAGTTATGCCCAGGCCGGTGAGCCCCAGCCATGCCCCCAGCATGGCAGCGAGCTTGGCGTCGCCCAGCCCCAGGGCGGGCTTGCCGATGAGCCTCTCAGCCAGGGCGCTGACGCCCTCAAACCCCACCAGGGCGACCCCGGCAGCCAAGAGGTGGTGGAACAGCAGGGCCCGGCCCACGGCTTCGCCCTGCTGGAAACCAATGATTGCCGTCATCCCCAGGCCCAGCAGCAGGCCTATCCGGCAGAGGGGCTCGGGCAGCCAGAGGTAATCGAGGTCGATCAGCAGCAAGGGCAGCAGCCAGCTCAGCAGCAGCCAGCCAGCCAGCACCACCAGCCAAGCCAGGGGCCGGGGGCCCATCGCTGCCGGGGTGGCCTGCAGGCAGGCAACCCAGAGCCCGGCGCTGAGCAGCTCTACCAGCGGATAGCGAATCGCGATCGGGGCGCCGCAGTGGCCGCAGCGGCCCCGCAGCCATAGCCAGCCGAGCACGGGCAAATTCTCATACCAGCGCAAACGGCTGCCGCAATGGGGGCAATGGCTGGGAGGCAGCAGGATCGATTCCTCACGCGGCAGTCGCCAGGCAACCAGATTCAAGAAGCTGCCAAAACAGGCTCCGATCAGCGCGACCCCAATTGGCAGGTTCGGGAAGCTGGCGAGCAGTGGCGCTGGGACGCTCAAGCGGAACTCAGACGGTTGTCGGGGAGGGGTTGGTGCGGGGAAAGCGCAGCCGGGAAGGCCCACTGCGGCTGCGCCGGGCCCGGATCAGCTCGATCGGTACAAACTGCTCGTCTGGCAGGAGCACCGGCATGGCTTGAACAATCCGACCCTGAAGATTGGCAGGGTTGGCCTTGAGGACCACGCCACAGACATCTGCACCCGGCGCGCAGTGGTCAAGGGCCTCAAACAGAACCCTACGGGCGGCCTGAATGACCATCTGACTATTGATCTGATCGAGGCGCAAGACAGGGGCCACCTTGGTGGGGGCCCCTGAGATCAGAAAGGAGGGGGGAATCGGCGTGGACGGGGCGACTGAAATCGGCCTCACCAAGTCGTATTGCCAACCCAGAGTAAGGGGTACGGCTGCAATCAGGCCAGCTTCTTCTTTTCTTCGATCATCCGATGGATGATCGGAGTGAGAATCAGCTCCATGGCAAAACCCATCTTGCCGCCGTTCACCACGATCGAGGTGGGGGTTGACATGAACGAGTCGTGGATCATGTCGAGCAGGTAGGTGAAGTCGATGCCCCACTTGTCACGGGCTACCTTGCGGAAGTGGATGATCACGAAGCTTTCATCCGGGGTGGGAATGGTCTGGATGAAAAAGGGGTTAGAGGTATCGACCGTGGGCACCCGCTGGAAGTTGATGTCGGTGAGACTGAACTGGGGACAGATGTGATTGATGTAATCGGGCATGCGCCGCAGGATCGTGTCCACTGTGGCCTCAGCCGAGTAGCCCCGTTCCTGGTTGTCGCGGGCGATTTTCTGGATCCACTCGAGATTCACGATCGGCACCACGCCGATCAGCAGATCCGCCAGTTTGGGTAGGTCGTAGCCATCGCCCACGACGCCGCCATGCAGGCCTTCGTAGAAGAGCAGGTCGGTGCTTTCAGGGATGGGCTCCCAGGGGGTGAACTGGCCAGGTTCAAGGTTTGTGCCCAGGCGGCCGTTGTGGTCTGCCGCTTCCTCCGCCGAGTGGAGGTAGTAACGCTTCTGGCCGCCGCCGGTTTCCCCGTAGGTGCGGAACAGCTCCTCGAGTTTGTCGAAGCGGTTTGCCGCTGGGCCGAAGTGGGAGAAGTTCTCTCCATTGGCAACGGCGGCAGCCATCGCTTCCTTCATCGCGGCCCGCTCGTAGCGGTGGTAGCTGTCGCCCTCCACCACCGCAGGAATGATTCCTTCACGCCTGAAGATGTACTCGAAGGCTCGCTTGACAGTGCTGGTCCCAGCGCCGGAGGAGCCGGTGACAGAAACAACCGGGTGACGCTTCGACATGCGCGGGGGGAGAAAACGGCTGCAATCTTGGCAGGTAGGTGGACCTCTAAGGCCAATCCCTGCCGGACCGTTACCAGCCGTGGTTCAGGCTTCCAGGGCTGCCAGCAGCTGGTCGCCCATGGCCCGGCAGCCCAGCTGGGTGCAACCTGCGGCCATCAGGTCGCCGGTGCGGAAGCCTGCCGCCAGCACCCGATCCACGGCGCTCTCCAGGGCGGTGGCGGCCGCGAGCTGCCCTAGGCCCAGCCGCAGCAGCATGGCTGCGCTGAGCACCATCGCCAGGGGGTTGGCCCTGTCCTGGCCGGCGATGTCGGGGGCTGAACCGTGGATCGGCTCAAACAGGCCGGGGCCGCTGCTGCCAAGGGAGGCAGAGGGGAGCATGCCGATGGAACCGGTGAGCATGGCCGCCTCGTCGCTGAGAATGTCGCCGAATAGGTTGCTGGTCAGCAGCACGTCGAACTGGCGGGGGTTTCGCACCAGTTGCATGGCCGCGTTGTCGACGTACATATGGCTGAGCTCCACCGTGGGGTAGCCGGCGGCCATGGCGTTGACCCGATCCCGCCAGAGCTGGCTGACATCGAGCACGTTGGCCTTGTCGACGCTGCAGAGCCTGCCGCTCCGCGCTGCGGCCAGGTCGAAGCCCACCTTGGCGATACGGTCGATTTCGTCGTCGAAGTAGGCCATGGTGTTGAAGGCACGCACCCGGCCGTCAGCCTCCACCCGACCCCTCGGTGTGCCGAAATAGACCCCGCCGGTGAGCTCCCGCACCACCAGCAGATCCACCCCGGCAATCACCTCTGGTTTGAGGCTGGAGGCATCGATCAGGGCCGGGAAGATCTTCACCGGTCTGAGGTTTGCAAACAGACCCAGGCCTGAGCGCAGGGCCAGCAGCCCCGTTTCCGGTCGCTGCTCCCGGGGCAGGTTGTCGTATTGGGGCGAACCGATCGCGGCCAGGAGCACCGCCTCACTTTGCCGGCAGGCTGCCAGGGTGCTCTCAGGTAGGGGTACCCCGGAGGCATCGATGGCGCTGCCGCCCATCGGCTGCTCGTCGAAGACCAGCTCAAATCCATGCCGGGCACTGACTGCATCGAGCAGTTGGCGCGTCACCGCTGTGATCTCCGGGCCGATGCCGTCGCCTGGCAGCAGGGTGATCCGGTGGCTGGAGGTCATGGTGGCTGAGCTGTCAGGCGCGAGGCTAGGGCTTGGGCGGTTTGGGATTAGGCGGTTGGGGTTCGCTGCGCTTCTCCAGCTGGCGCAGGGCTTTAGCCAGCTCCGGCAACTTGTTGAAGGTGGCGGAGCAGCGCAGCCAGAGGCGGTTGGGGATGGCCGGATAACCGCTGACCACCTCCCCAGCAGCCACCTCGCCGTGGATGCCCGACTTGGAGGAGGCAATTGAGCCATCCCCCATCACGGCCCTGTTGGCAAGTCCCACCTGGCCCGCCAGGATCACCCCCTTGCCCAGCTTCGCGCCGCCAGCGATGCCCACCTGGGCCGCCAGGGCACAGCCGCTGCCCATGCTGACGCCGTGGCCGATGTGGACCAGGTTGTCGATTTTGCTGCCCGCGCCGATGCGGGTTTCGCCCACCGCAGGGCGGTCGATGGTGCTGCCGCAGCCCACTTCCACCCCATCCTCGAGCACCACCAGGCCAGTCTGGGGCATCTTGCGCCAGCCGTCAGCGGTGGGCACGAAGCCAAATCCCTCGCTGCCGATCACCGCATTGGAGTGGACCACGCAGGCCCTGGCAAGGCGGCTGCCGGGATGGAGCACGGCGCCGGAGTGGAGTTCACAGTCTGGGCCAATCTGGACGTCGGCGTAGATCACCACACCGGCATGGATGGTGCAGCTGGCCCCAATCTGCACATCAGCACCGATCACCACGAGGGGGCCCACATGGCAGCCCATGCCAACAACGGCGCCAGGGTCGACCACGGCGCTGGGGTGGATGCCAGGGGCAGGGCGCCGGCGCGGGTGGAGCACTTCGAGCGCCTCGGCGAAGCCAAGGCGAGGATTGGCCAGGGCAACCCAGGCCAGGCCCCGCTCGCTTGCCAGCTGCTGCAGCGCTTGCGCCCCCTCGCCGCGGGCCGGGATCAACACCGCGCTCGCGCCGCTGTCGGTCAGGGCCGCCGCCAGGGCGTTGCCGGGTTCTAGAAAAGCCAGCTGCCCGGCCCCGGCCTGGTCTAAAGCTGCGCCGCCGTGGATGGCAGGGTCAGTGGCCAGGTGGCGAGGACTCTCACCGGTTACCTCACCCAGGTGGCCGAGCAGTTCGCTGAAACGCATTCCCAGGTCTATGTCCTGGCCGGATCGTAGGTCGCGCCTAGCAGCTGGTGAGCACCAGGTGATCGCGATGCACCACCTCCACGCCGGCACAGCCGATCAACTCCGCCAGCTCGGCGCTGCCCAGGCTGGCCAGGCCCCGCCCGAGCTCCCGGCCATCACTGGCCACTAGCCGCACCGCCTCCCGTCGGCCGAACTGCCCTTCCACTGCCCGCACTCCCACGGCCAGCAGGGAGGCGCCCTGAAGGGTTAGGGCCCGTTCGGCTCCCGCATCCAGATGCAGGGTGCCCTTGGGTAGCAGGGCATGGGCCAGCCAGCCCTTGCGGTTGGCCAGGGGGGTGGGGCTCGGCTGAAAAATTGTGCCCACCCTTTCACCCGCCAGCAGGGCATCGAGCACGGCCGGGTCGCGGCCATCGGCCAGGCGCACCCGGATGCCGCTGGAGGTGGCAATGCGAGCGGCGGCCAATTTTGTGGTCATTCCGCCCGTGCCCCACTGGCCACCACCGCTGGCTGCCCCCTGCAGGCTGTTGAGTTCGGCCAGGCTGGAAACCTCCTCGATCGGTCGGGCATCCCTATCGGTGCGGGGGTCACCCGAGTAGAGCCGGTCGACGTCGGTGAGCAGCACCAATTCGTCGGCGCCGATCGCAACCGCCACCAGGGCCGAGAGGGTGTCGTTGTCGCCGAAGCGCAGCTCATCGGTGGCCAGGGTGTCGTTTTCGTTGACCACGGGCACTACCCCCCATGCGAGCAGCTGCTCCAGGGTGCGGCTGGCGTTTTGATAGCGGCGGCGGGAGGCCAGATCGCCGCGGGTGAGCAGCACCTGGGCCACGGCCACGCCTCGCACGGCAAAGGCGTCCTGATACAGGGCCATCAGTCGGCCCTGGCCCACCGCAGCTGCGGCCTGCAAGGCCACCACTTCGCTGGGCCGCTGCTGCAGCGCCATGGCCGTACAGCCCAGGCCAACGGCACCGCTTGTCACCAGGGTCAGGGCATCGCCGCTGCGTTGCCTGCGGCAGAGGCTGGCCGCCAGATCTGCGATCACCGCAGCGGTGGGCCGCTCAGGGCTGCCCCTCAGCAGGCTCGTGCCCACCTTGATCACCCGCCGCAGGGAGGGCTGGTCGGAGTCATGCCTGGCTGCCATCAGCCCAGGGTTTTGCCCAGCCGGCGGGCGAGAAGTAGCTCGATTTTCTGCAGCCGATCCCGCTGGCAGGGCTGGCCGAGGGGATCGATCGGTTTGACCAACACCGTGAACAGCCCTAACCGGTTGCCGGCGATCACATCGGTGAAGAGGCGATCACCGATCAGGGCGACTTCGTGGTGGGGCAGTTTCAGCTCGGCCAAAACCCGCCGCAGGGCCCTGCGGCGGGGCTTTGCAGCCGAAATGGTGTAGGGCAGGTTGAGCTGCTCAGCCACCGCCCCCACCCGCTTGCGGGAGGGATTGTTGCTGAACAGGTGGATGGGCATGCGCTGCTGGGCCCGTTGCAGCCAGTGCAGCACGCTCACCGGCAAGACCGCCTGGCGGCGGGGCAGCAGGGTGCGGTCAACGTCCAGCACAAGGGCCCGGATCTGCTGGTCAAGCAATTCCTGCAGGGGCAGCTCGGCCAGGGTGCAATCCAGCATCCAATCGGGGCGCAGCAGCTGGCGCAGCATCAGCCCTCTGCCTCCCGCTCATCGAGTTCGGCCTCGATCCTGGGTTGGACCCTTTCGAACTCCTCTCCCTCCACCAGTACGGCGCCACCACCCTCCATGCGGGCCCCCACGAAGAAGGGGTCAAGGGGGATGTAGAGGCCGTATTCCTGTTCGTCGGCAAGGAAGCTCACCAGCAGCTCGTAGGTTTCCGAGTCGTCATCGTCGTCCTCGTCGTCGAGCTCATCGGGCTCAGGTTCGTCCAGCTCTCCACTCACCGTCAGGGTGACGGCGGAGCGCACCAGGGTGAGATCGTGCTCCTGGAGCACCACATCGGCAACCGAGAGAATCGGCTCGGTGGCATCGATGGTGTCGATCAGTTCCGGCTCCTCGTCGTCCTCAAGGCGGAACAGGCAGACCGGAGTATCCACCGGGGTCAGCAAGACGTAATCGTGGCCGTCCAGGGGTATCAGCTGCTCCAGAAAGCAGAGCAGTTGGCGCCCGTGGCTGTCCTGCACGAGCACCGTTGGCACATCTGCGAGCCCATCTGGGGGGAGATCTGAGGGGAGATCAGCGGGGCGATTGGACGGGGTGTCGGGGGTCATGCGCTCGGGATGGATCTCCTCAGAATGGAGCAACGCCGGCAGTCTGGCTGTAAGGGATGGTCGCCGGCAGCACCGGTTCTGGCCCTTCCTGCAGCCATTGCCGCAGCAGCAGGGCTGCGGCGGCGCTGTCGAGGGCACCGCTGCGATCGCCTTGCAGCCCGTGGAGCTCGGCGGCAGCCCAGCTGCTGGAGTGTTCATTCACCCAGGCAAGGGGCAGGGCCAGCTGGCGGGCCAAGCGTTGCCCGTAGCGCAGGCAGTGGCTGGCCTGGGCTGTGATCTCACCGTTGTCGTCCAGGGGGAGACCCACAACCAGGGCCGTGACCTGTCTTTGGCGCACCAGCTCGCCCAGGTGGTCTTGATCGTGGGCGAACCGTCCCCGGGCCAGGGGGGGCAGGGGGGTCACCGTGAGCCCGAGCCGGTCGCAACCTGCCAGGCCGATGCGGCGGCGGCCCACGTCTAGGGCAAGCACCGATTGGGGTTGGGGGGCCGGCCTCCCCACTAGGGCGGTGCCAGGGGTGTCGGTGTGGGCAGGGGGCGGCGGCGAGGCTGCCACTGCTCCAGAATTGCTTCGAGGCCCCGGGCAGCCCTAGAGGGCGACTGCAGCGCCTGGCGCCGCCAGACGCTGCGGGCCATCAGCACCCGCTCACCCCTTTCGCTGGCCCCGAGGCTGGCCAGCCACTGCTGCAGTGCCTGCTGGCGCAGGTCGCAGCGCAGCCAGAGTGGGGATTGGCCTCCCAACCTGGTCTGGATCTGGCGCAGCAGTTGCTCACTGGCCGGGCCCACCAGTTGCTCCCAGCCCGGGTGCAAGCTCAGTTCCACGTCGTGGCCGCCGCCGGGATGGTCACCGATCCAGCGCACGGCAGCTACCGCCTGTTCCCGGCTGGAATCGACCAGCATCCAGCCCCTGCCATGGCTTTGGTCGAGCAGATCCTCGACGCGCCTATCCAGCAGTTGCCTCAGCCGGGCCGGGCAGGCTGCCTGCTCCAGATGCCAGAGCAAGGGGGCGCTGCGGCGGTTCAGCGGGGTGAGTTGCAGGTCGGCCGGCAGGGCCCAGCTGGAGCTGCTCTGGCCGGGGGGGGTGCTCCAGCACCACAGCCGGTCGGTGCGCAGGGGCTGGAAGCCCTGCTCTCTCAACATGGCCAGGCGGCCGTCATCGAGGGTCGAGGCGGTGGCGATCCAGCTGACCGCTCCCTTGGCCTGCTGTATTGCCTGGCGCACCAAGGTGGCGGCTAGTTCCGGATGGCCGGGGCCGGGGGCAAGCCGCAGGTGCTCGATCTGCCAGCAGCTGCCGCTGCGGTTGAGGCGCCGGGTGACGATCAGGCCAAGGGGGGTTTGGCCGCTCAGGGCCACCAACACCTCGGGTGCCAGGGAAGGCCTGGCCCGCAGGGCGTGCAGGACCCGCTCGGGTAGGCCCAACAAGATCGCCCGCTGCAGCAGGGGCTGAAGCGGCAAAAAGGTGGGACCGTTGAGCAGGGGCAGGTGCCAGCCGGCCAGGGGCTCAAGCCGCCAGCTCTCCGGTTCGGGGCGCTGCGGCAAAGCCGAACTGGCTGTGGGCGGCTGCAGAATCCCGAGCATGGGGGGCGGGCACTGACTCCTTGGCTCCCACTCTATCGGCGCTGGCGGGAAGGGGCCTCAGCTTGGCCGCACCAGCACCAGGGGAGTGCGCTCATTGGCATTGCCGGCCGGGTTGGGCCTCAGGGCCCGCTCCAGCAGTGCCTCATCGCAATTTGGGCTGGAGGCGAGGACCTTGACCCGGCCGAGGTCGTTGACATCGACCACCGCCACAGCCACGCCGAGGCAGCGGGCCATGGCGGCGCAGAAGGCGGCGGGCTGCTGCGGGCCCAACACAATCGTCTGGTCGTAGGGCGGGGTGGTGCCGGTGATGTCATCGATCAGGCGGGCCTGATCTCCAGCCAAGCGGTAGAACCAGCCCTTGCTGCCCACCAGCTTGAGGCCCAGGCCGACCATCCAGGCCCCCAGCACCTGGGCCGGGCCGACCACGTCGATCAGGCTTTGCAGGCCGCAGGCCGTCGCCAGGGAGCTGGTGGGATGGAACACCCGGCAGAGCAGGCGGGCTAACATACTGGGCGCCAGGTTAGCCGGATGCTGGTAGCGCCCCTGCATTACCGCCAGGGGGGTTTCGCCGATGGTGAGCACGTCTCCGGGCTGAATAAGCCCGCCGGCATAACGGCGCAGCACGGCTTCGGGGTCGTCCAGCACGCCGAGCAGGTGGGTGCCCACCGGCAGTACCCGGCAGCGATCGCCCTCGCGCCAACGGGCTGCCTCAGCCGTTAGCGGGACAGGCTGCTGCAGGGGTACCAAAATGGCATCGCGGCGCTGCAGCCGCCCGAAGGGGCCGTAGTTGATCCAGAGAATCTCCAGCCACAGGGTGTCGAGCAGGGCGGGCTCAAGGGCCTGGCCCCCGGAGCCCTCGAGGCTGATGCGGATGCGGGCCTGGGTGCTCTTGTTCCCCTTGACGATGTAGGCGGCCCAGTAGCCGTCCGGGCGGGAATCCTCATCCGGATGGAGCGCCTCGATCCGACTACTCACCGTGATGCCGCCCAGGTCCCCCCGGCCGAGCAGGGTGGGTCTGAGCTCGATCTCCGGCACCATCACCTCCATGCGCTGGTGGGGGTTGCTGAGGGTGATCGTGCCGCTGACCTCCAGGCCCGCCCCGCGGGCCTCCACCTTGAAAGGCCCCGCCTGCAGTCGCAATGGGGAGGCAGGACGCAGGCGGTGGCGCAGTTCCAGCCAGAGCAGGGTCAGCCCAAGCAGCAGGGCAAGCACCAGCAGGAGTTTCAACGCGAAAAGGGCCATGGGCGTGGGAGCCAAATTGCGACTGGGCAAGAACCGCTGGAGCGTAAGTGCGCAGTTGGCTTTAGCTTCGCGCCATAGCGATCTCCCTGCCCGGCATGCGCAAAACCTTCGTGCTCGACACCAACGTGTTGTTGCACGATCCCGCCGCCTTGACCCGCTTTGAAGACAACCACATCCTGATCCCGATCGAGGTGGTCGAGGAGATCGACCGGTTCAAGCGCGATCCAGCCGAGAAGGGACGCAACGCACGTCAGGTTTCCCGCTTGCTTGATGGGCTGCGCACCCAGGGCAACCTGGCCGATGGGGTGGCCAACGGCGATCAGGGGGGAACCCTCAAGGTGGTTTTCTGCCGCAGCGAAACCCTCAGCCAGCTGCCGCCTGAGCTCAAGGGGGGCAACGGGGATAACAACATCCTGGCGGTGGCCCTTGAGGAGCAGCGTTTGCAGGCGGTGATGGGCAGCCAGCCACCGGTGATCCTGGTCACAAAGGACACCAACCTGCGCATTAAGGCCGATGCTGTTGGCCTGATCGCCCAGGACTACACCAGTGATCGGGTCGACATCGGCGATCTGTACCCCGGCTTCTGCGAGCTGTGGGTGAGTGCCGAGCAGATGGATCAGGTCAAGCATCCGCCTGGGCTGGCGGTGGAGGGCTTGGTGGTCGAGAGCCCACTGCTGGCAAACGAAGGGGTGACCCTGGTCAATCGGCTCCAGCCCGCCCACACCTTGCTTGCTCGCTTCAACGCCAAGACCTCGACCCTTCAGCCCCTGCAACGGGCCCCGAAGGCCAAGCTCGGGCGCATCCAGCCCCGCAACCGGGAACAGACCTTTGCCCTGGACCTGCTGCTCGATCCCGACATCCAGCTAGTCACCCTGGTTGGCAAGGCAGGCACGGGCAAGACCCTGCTGGCCCTGGCGGCAGGCCTGCACCAGGTGGCCGATGAACGGCTCTACGAGCGGCTGCTGGTGACACGCCCGGTGATTTCGCTCGGCAAGGAGATCGGTTTTCTGCCCGGGGATCTCGAGGAGAAGATGGGCCCCTGGATGCAGCCGATCATCGACAACCTCGACTATCTGCTGGGCGGCGCTGGGGAGGAAGAGGGCCGCAGCAGCCGGGGCAGCAGCCACCACCGGGGCACCCGCAGCAACTGGACCGACCTCAAGGGCATGGGGCTGCTGGAGGTGGAGGCAATCAGCTACATCCGCGGCCGCTCAATCCCCCGCCAGTACATGGTTGTGGATGAGGCCCAGAACCTCACCCCCCACGAAGTGAAGACGATCGTGACCCGGGTAGGCGAGGGCACCAAGATCGTTCTCACCGGCGACCCCTACCAGATCGACAATCCCTACGTGGATGCGGAGAGCAACGGCCTCACCTGGCTGGTGGAGCGCTTCAAGGGCCAGTACCTGGCCGGCCACGTCACCCTGTTGCGCGGTGAGCGCAGCGAACTTGCCGAGCTGGCGGCGAACCTGCTCTGAGCCCGCATGGCTAATCGTCCAGACCGGTGCGCCGCTGCCAGTTGCTAACTTCGGCACGCTGCTGCTCCCATTGGCGCCGCCGCAACCGTTCATACGACTGGCAGAACTCCTCCCCCAACCCCTGGCGCAGAGGCGTGTCGGCGGCGAATGCAGTGAGGGCTTCGCCCAGGTCGGCAGGCAGGCGCTGGCATTGATCCAGGCCGAGGGGCTGGGCGTAGTTGTCGTTGTCGTGGCGGGGGCCCGGGTCAAGCTGACGGTCGATCCCATCGAGACCGGCTGCCAGGATCGCTGCCTGCAAGAGATAGGGGTGGGCCGAGCCGTCGGGCAGGCGCAGCTCGAGACGTTGGTTGTCGGGGATACGCGCCATATGGGTGCGGTTGTTGCCCGTGTAGCTGATGCCGCCTGGGCTCCAGGTGGCGCCAGAGCTGGTGGGCGCCGCTGCCAGGCGGCGATAGCTGTTCACCGTGGGATTGGTGATGCAGCTGAGTGCGGGGGCGTGGGCCAGCAGGCCACCAAGAAAGTGATAGGCCAGGGATGAGAGACCCAGCTCACCGCAGGGGTCGGGGAAGAGGTTGCGGCCGGCGTTGGCGCTGCCGGCAGCACCCCACAGTGAGAGGTGGGCGTGACAGCCGTTGCCGGTGAGGGCGGCGAAGGGTTTGGGCATGAAGCTGGCCCTCAGCCCCTGCTGCTCCGCCAGGGTTTTCACCATCACCTTGAAGAAGGCATGGCGATCGGCGGTGGTGAGGGCGTTGGCATAGGTCCAGTTGAGCTCAAATTGGCCGTTGGCGTCCTCGTGATCAGCCTGGTATGGCCCCCAGCCCAGCTGTTCCATCGCCTCAAACAGTGGCGCGATCAGGGGATAGCGGCGCATCAGCGCCAGTTGGTCGTAGCAGGGTTTCTCCTGGGTGTCAGACCTATCGGCGATCTGGTCGCCGCTGGGATCGAGCAGAAAGAACTCGGCCTCCACGCCGCTGCGCAGCTCAAATCCGCGCTCGGCTGCTCGCTCCAGCTGGCGGCGCAGCAGGCGGCGGGGACATTGCGCCATCGGCTGGCCGTTGAGCAGGAGCTCGGCTGCCACCCAGCCCACCTCCGGCTGCCAGGGCAGGGGGGTGAGGCTGGCCGCCGCCGGGATCGCCATCACGTCGCCATCGGCGGGTGAGAGATCCAGCCAGGCTGCAAAGCCGGCGAATCCGGCCCCATCGCGGGCCATTTCCGCCACGGCCGAGGCCGGCACGAGCTTGGCCCGCTGGATGCCAAACAGGTCGGTGAAGGAGATCAGCAGGAACCGGAAGTTCAGTCCCTGCACCTGCTGGTAGAGGTCAGACATGGGATGGCTGCTGGAGAAGGGTGTCGACGATGCGGCTCAGCTGCCGCTGCTCGGCCAGGTTGCTGTGGGGGTTGCCAGCCCGGTGGCCAAGCTCTGAGTGGATCACGTGCAGTTCGGCCCCGGGGATGGCGTCAGCATCGGCGGCCAGATCGTCGAGGGGGAAGTAGAGGTCGTGGCTGCCGGCCACCACGGCGGTGCGGGCAGTGATACGGCCCAGGCTTGCGGCCAGGTCTCCCCCCTGGGCCACGTCGTGGGCTAGCCAGGTGTCGAGCATGGCGATCAGATCGCGGGGGTCATGGCGCCGGTAGTGGGGCAACCACTGGCTCTCCACATGCTCCTCCACCGCCTCTGCCAGCGTGCGGAAAAACGGCTGGCTGGCGGCCCAACTGGCGTAGATCAGGGCGAAGCTGCGCAGCCCCTGCTCCGGCGGCCCGCTGAAACCGGCCCCGCTCCAGTGGTGATCGGCCGTGAGGGCCTGGCGCAGGCTGAGGCAAAACAGACGGTTGTGGGGGGAGGTGCGGGTCGTGCCGCAGACGCAGCAGATCCGCTCCACGGCCTCCGGGTGATCTACGGCCCACTGGTAGGCCTGCTGGGCCCCCATCGACCAGCCGTAGATGAGGGGGAGCCGTTCCACACCGAACACCTCCTGCAGCAATCGGCGCTGGGCGGCGACGTTGTCACGATGGCTCACCACCCAGCCCTGCTCGGCCAGGCCCATGGCGCCGTGGCTGGGGCTGCTGGAGGCGCCGTTGCCGAACATGCCGGCAATCACGACGCACCAGCGCTCCGGATCCAGCACCGGGCCGGCCAGCCAGGCCAGATCCTCGGGGCGGGCGCCATAGGAGGTGGGCACCAGGATCAGGTTGGAGCGATCGGCGTTTAGTTCGCCGATCTGCAGGTAGGTGAGCTGGGCCTCCGGTAGGGTGTAACCGCAGGCCAGGGCAATGTCGCCGAGCTGGTGCTGGCGGAGGCTCATGCCGGCAGATCCAGCGCGGGCAGGTGGCGCAGCAGCTGGCGATGCACCGCTAGGTAGCCCCGATCGCAGTGGCTCAGATGGGAGGCTATGGGGCCGTGGGCGGCTGGCAGGGCGTGGAAGGGCAGGGAGGGGTAGAGGTGGTGCTCGGCATGGAATGGCATGTTCCACATCAGCCAGCGCACGGCAGGGTTGGTGAGGGTGGTGCGGGTGTTTTCGGTGCCGTCGCTGCTGAAGCTGCAGCCGCTGTGCTCCGCCAACAGCAGAAAGCGCAGCACGGGCTGACCAACCACCAAGGGCAGGAGCCAGAACCAGAACAGAAAGCCGGTGCCACTCACCAGGGACGCCAGGGCCAGGGCCAGATAAACGGCAAACTGGAGTCGCACCGAGCGGCGCACCTGGGGGATCGACTCAGGGCTGAGGTAGGGCAGGCCACTGAGATCGCCCCACAGCAGTTGGCGGTAGCCGGCCAATTTGCCGGTCCACCAGTTCCAGCCACCCAGCTCCAGCAGGTAGGCCCAGACGGTGGTGGGAATGGGATCGTTTAGTTCGGGATCGAGCCCGGGTTGGTGGGTATAGCGGTGGTGCCACTGGTGGTAGCGCCGGTAGTAGGTGGAGTTGTAAAAGCTCAGTAGCCCCGCCATCCAGGCCACCGCGTCGTTCAGCTTTCTGCCGCGGAAGGCCGTGCGGTGGCAGCACTCATGCAGGGGCGCAAAGCTGGTGGCCAGGCCAACCCCACAGATCAGCAGACCCGACAGCCGCAGGGCAAGGGGCCAGCCCTGCTGGGCCCAAACCACCCCGCCCAGGACGACCGTGAGCAGGTGACTGGCCAGGCGCAGGGCTCCGGGGCCATTACGCAACTGGTTGAAACTGGCAAGCGCATCGCGCTCCAGCAATAGGGTGGAGGTTTGGGACATCTAGCTATCCCACCAGTGGGGTTCCCCTTGCTTCGGTAAAGGTTGTAACACTCCTTCCGTTCAGTTGGCGAGGGCCAAATCAGCTTTTTGTACCAACCCAGCTCTCCGCAGCCACCAGCTGGCAGAACTAGATCATCTGGTCGGGCTGCACCCAGCTGTCAAATTGCTCGGCGCTGATTTCACCGAGCACCAGGGCCGCCTCCCTGAGGCTGAGTTGGTGGTTGTGGGCGTGTTTGGCGATGGCGCAGGCCCGGTCGTAGCCGACCTGGGGGGTGAGGGCTGTTACCAGCATTAGGCTTTGATCCAGCAGGGTTTCGATGCGGCTGCCGTTGGCTTCGAGCCCCTCGATGCAGTGCTCGCGGAAGCTGGTGCAGCTGCCTGAGAGCAGCTCGATGCTCTCGAGCAGGTTGTGGGCGATCAGTGGCTTGAACACGTTCAGCTCAAAGTTGCCCTGGCTGGCCGCCAACTGCACGGCTGTGTTGTTGCCCATCACCTGCACAGCCACCATCGTCAGGCTCTCGGCCTGGGTGGGATTCACCTTGCCGGGCATGATCGAGCTGCCGGGCTCATTCTCGGGCAATACCAGCTCGCCCAGGCCGCAGCGGGGCCCACTGGCCAGCCAGCGGATGTCGTTGGCGATCTTCAGCAGCGAGCCGGCCAGCACGGTGAGGGCGCCGTGGGCAGCGGCCAGGGGTTCGTGGCCCGCCAGGGCCTGAAATTTGTTTGGGGCGCTGCTGAAGGGCAGGCCGATCCGCGCTGCCAGCCGGGCCGCCACCGCCTCGCCGAAACCGGCCGGGGCATTGAGGCCCGTGCCCACGGCCGTGCCGCCGATGGCGAGCTGGTGCACCTGGGGCAGGGCGGCGCGCAGGGTTTCGAGCCCCAACTCCAGCTGGGCAACGTAGCCGCCGAATTCCTGGCCCAGGCTCAGGGGCACCGCATCCTGCAGGTGGGTGCGGCCGATTTTGATGATGGTGGCGAAGGCCTCGGCTTTCTGGCCCAAGGCATCACGTAGGGCTTCCACAGCTGGGATCAGGCTGCGCTCCAGCTCGATCGCCACGGCCACGTGCAGGGCAGCCGGGAAGGTGTCGTTGCTCGACTGGCTGAGGTTCACATGGTCGTTGGGGTGGACCGGTCTCTTACTGCCCAACACCCCCCCCGAGGCCTGGATCGCCCGGTTGGCGATCACCTCATTGACATTCATGTTGGTTTGGGTGCCGGAGCCCGTCTGCCACACCTTGAGCGGGAACTCGGCATCAAGCGTGCCGGCGGCTACCTCTTCAGCAGCCGCCACGATCAGGGCCGCCAGTTCGGGGGCCAGCCTGCCCTTGGCCTGGTTCACTTCGGCGCAGGCGGCCTTGAGCGCTCCGAAGGCATGCACCAACTCCAGGGGCATGGCCTGGCCGAAGCGGAAGTAGTGGATCGAGCGCTGGGTCTGGGCGCCCCAATAGTGCTGGTCGGGAACCTCAATGGCCCCCATGCTGTCGGATTCCAGGCGAGCCATCAGCGGCTGACGACCTCCGAATTGAGTTCATTGAAACTCTCTGTAGAGCTCTTGGTGCCGCCTTCCGGCAAAGCAATGCCAGTGGCCAGGCTGAGTGAGGCGTTGATGGCATCCACACTCACTGCTCCCTGCTCATCGAAAATCACCTTCCCCTGGGAGTCGAATACGACCACCTGAGGCACCACCCCACGCCAGTAGTGGGCCGGGTCGCTGGGGCCGGTGTCGGTCCGGTTCTGGAGGGGGTCGGTGACGAGGGGAATCAGCTCGATGTTGCGGTTCCAGAGGCGCTGCAACTCCGATACCACCGCTGCAAACTGTTTGCTGGCCGCGTCGTCGTCGAGGTAATAGATCACCACGGCGGGGCGCTGGTCGGCCATGGCCTGGGCCAGGCTGCTGCGGGGCGGCACCAGGGAGCCGTTGCCGGCGTAGAGGGCGTAGATGTTGCCGTCATAGCTGTTGCTGGTGAGGGAAGCCTGGGCCTGGCCAGTCCCCAGCCCCAGCCCGAGCCCCACCATCAGGAGCAACACCAGGATCTGGCTCAGCAACTGGTTCATCCGGACCGCACAACCTGACTGTGGCCATTGTGGCTGGGAGCCCTGCAGGCAGGATTAGCTGCGACTGAGGCTGCGACCCATCCCCTGGGCGATGCCCCGGCCCACCAGGCCGATGGCGCGGCCCAGCACGCGCGTGAGCAGCAATACCACCAGATCCCCCAGGCCCTTCAGCAGGCCCTGTACCTGGGGTGCAAGGGCGTCGCGGGTTTCCAGGCTCAGGGTGACAAGTTGCTGGAGCCAGCCGAGCTGGCGCAATTCGCCATCGCGGGGCTCGGTGAGCTCCTGGCAGCGGATGGCGCCATCGCGCAGGCAGAAGAGCTGACGCCGACTTTCATAGAGATTGATCGGCCTCAGCACCCAGCTGCTCCAGCGCTGCTGGGCATTCAGCTGGTTGCGCAGCCGCTCCAGGTTGCGGGTTGCGAGCAGGTCTGGCTGGAGCAGGTAGCGGCGCAGTTCCGGCCAGCTGCCACAGCTAGCCAGCACTTCCGCACTCACCAGATCGGCGGTGCGCACAAGCCAGTTGGCCAGCAGCAGCTCCAGGTGGAGTACGGCCCGCGGTTCATCGGCCGCCAGGAGTTGGCCGTCTACCAGCAGGGGCTGGGCGCGCACCAGGGAGGCGAGCATTGCTTGGGCGTCGGGCAGTTCGGGGTCGCGGCTGACCAGGTCGCTACTACGGATCAGGCTGTCTGCCACAGGTTCGAGGCTGCCCTCGCGAGGAAGTTGTACGTAGGGATTCACCAGGCTGCGCAAGGCCTGCTGGCGCAGTTCCGGTTGCCACCGCTCCCAGCGTTCCTGCAGGGGTTGGAGGGGTGCGGGATCGGTCAGAAACCTTTGGCGAAGATCATCAACCTGATGCAGCAGGGCCCGCAGCAGGTCACGGCGGCGCTCGCCACTGAGGCCCTCCAGGGCCAGCAGCTGGCCACTGTGGTTGTTTAAGCCCCCCTCGGTGCCGGCTTCGAGGCGCTCGCGAATGGCGCGCCAGATTCCATCCGCACTGCGCTGCTGCAGGGTGATCGCCAGCACCGGCTGGCTCGGTTGCGGAGTTGGGGCCGGGGATGACCAGGCCATGCTGGCCGGCCCCCAGAGCAGCAGCAGCAATTGGCGGGCCGCAGCCAGTTCCCGCAGGCGACCCTGCAGCACCAGCAGCTGCACCAGGTTGGTAGGTGGTGGCGTCAGCAGGCGCCTGATGGCGTCGATGTCGGCATCGATCTGCTGTAGACCACTGATCAGCAGCCACTGGCCGAGGCCCAGGGTGGGGCCGGTTGGGGGGCTTGGGGTGCCGATACCTGGGGCTTCGCCCATGGCCACGGCCAGCACCCTGCCACCGGCCAGCAGGGTAGCGACAGCTTCAAGCAATTCCTGGGGATTGGGTGCCTCCAATACCCCAGCTGCGGGGAGTTGCAGCAGAACTTCGTTGTCCAGCCCATGGCCAGTCGGTAGGAGCAGCAGCAGGGGTGCCGGACGCCAACGCTCCTGAAGGCTCTGAAGTTCCTGGGCCAGTACCGGCGGGTTGATGGGGCTGTTGACCTGCCAGATCACCAGCTGGGGCAGACCCCTCAGCTGCTGGGGTGATTCGACCGCCGTGTACAGGCTTCCCTGAGCAGTGAGCAACCGGGCCAGCCCATCACGCAGGAGCGGTTCGGCAAACAGCAGCAGCTGCGAACTCACAGACCTGGCCGGAGGGATGGCCCAAGTTATCGAACCTGGCCGGGTTTCTCCAGTGCCCGGCGATGGCCGATGAGATGCAGGGTGTAGGTCTCAATCGTGAAGCCCGTATGGCGCTCGATCTGGTCGAGCAGCTCCTGGGGCAGGATCACGTCCAGATCCTCAATCGCGCCTGTTGCCGAGCAGGTGAGGTGGCTGTGGGGATCACTGCGGTAGCCGTAGAGCCTGCCATTGGCGCGATCCAGGCACTCAATCACCCCTGCCGTCTGTAGGGCCTCAAGGTTTTGATACACCGAGGTATGGCCGATGTTGCGGCCAAGGTTGTTCAGCTTTTCAAAAATATCTCTGGCACTCAGGTGGCTCTTTTCAGCCCAAAGCAAATCCAGCACCATGCGCCGCTGGCGGCTCAGTCGCATACCCAGGGCGCGACATCGCTGATAGACCTCCTCAACGCTGCCGAGTGGCAGGACGCCAGAGAAGGGACTTGAAGGTGGAAGGGCGTCGGCAATCACTCGACACACCTCTGTTGTTGATTCTCCCTTATAGCCAAGCTGCAAGCGATCCGCTTCCGCATTGGCGCTGCCGCTGGTTCAAGCCAGCATCGAGGCGCTGCTCGGATCCTGCAGGCGCCCTTCGCCGATCGCCTGCAGGGCCTCGGCCAGCACCACCCGGCCGTCATAGAGGGCCCGGCCCACGATCACCCCCTCCACCCCAAGGGGCGCCAGGCTCAGTAGGGAGAGCAGGTGCTCCAGGGTGCCAATGCCGCCGGAGGCGATCACCGGCACGGCGCTGGCCTCGGCCATGGCCCGCAATGCATCCAGGTTGGGACCCGCCAGGGTGCCATCGGTGGCTATGTCGGTGCTGATGATCGCAGCGATGCCGCTGGCGGCAAAGCGTCGGGCCAGTTCGGTGGCCTCGGTGCTACTGGCTTCGATCCAGCCGCGGGTGGCCACCATGCCGTCTTTGGCGTCGATACCCACCACGATGCGGCCGAGGTGACGGGCCGCCAGCTCGTCAACTAGCTCTGGCTGCTCCAGGGCCACCGTGCCCAGGATCACGCGATCTAGGCCGCAGGCCAGCAGCTCCTCGGCCCGCGCAGCCGTGCGCACGCCACCGCCCAGCTGTACGGGTATCGCCAGGGCGGCGGTGATCGCCTTTACGGCCGCGTCATTCACCGGTTGGCCGCTGCGGGCCCCATCGAGATCCACCAGGTGCAGCCGCTGCGCCCCTTGCTGCTGCCAGCTGAGGGCCTGGGCCACGGGGTCGTCGCTGAAGCGGGTCACTTGGTCGTAGTCCCCCTGGTGCAGCCGCACGCAGTGGCCGTCGAGCAGATCAATGGCGGGGATCACCTGCATGGAGGGGGCCGGGGGCAAGGGCTGCCAGCCAGGCTGCCAGAGCTGCCGGTTGCGCAGCTCCAGCAGCGGCACCACCAGGCGGTAGTCGGGCGCCAGCACGGCCTGGAGTTCCGCCGCCCGCTCGGCGCCCTGGCCTCGCTCCCCCAGCAGGGCGAAGTGGCGGTAGCCCTGGGTTTGGCCCAGCAGCGCGGGCTGGGCTGTGTACGCAGGACTCAGGCGCATGCAGCCATCCTGGACGAGGGTTAGCGCATCCGGATGGGATGGGTTACCACGGAGCTGTAGCTATAGCCCTCAGCGTTGAGGGGAATGCGGTCGGGTTGACTGCGGCCCCGGTCGTCTGTGGCCCGCGCCAGAAGCCCATAGCGACCCGGCCGCGGATCCCAGTCGAGATCCCAGCGCACCCAGGCCTGAGCGATGTTGGGCGCCCGCATCCGGGCGGTTTTCCACTGCCGCCCGCCGTCGAAGCTCACCTGCACCCGGCTGATCGCCCCTTCCCCCGACCAGGACCGTCCTCGCACCAGGCGCTTGCTTCGCTCGAGGGTGCCGTTCCAGGGCAGTTCAAAGGCGCTCTTCACCCCCTGGGTGGTGAGGATCTGGCCCCGGACCCCCTGGGCGGCCAGGGCGTCGTCGACTGGGTAGTCCTCGCCGATCAGCACGTAACGGCGGGTGTTGTACTCGGAGAACAGGGGTGCTTCCGATACCTGAATGCTCCCCACCCACTTGATGTGGGCGATGCCCACCCATCCGGGCACCAGCACCCGCAGGGGAAAGCCATGGTCCGGCGGGAGAGGATCACCGTTCATGGCATACACCAGCAGGGTGTCCTCAGCCATTGCTTTGCTGATCGATAAGGGGCGCTGCACCGCCTTGGCATCCAGGCCGATGGGCATCACGTCGCGGGCGGTGGGTTTCACCTGGGCCTGCTGCAGCACCTCGGCCAGGGGCACTCCGGTCCACTCGGCCACGCCAATGCCACCGAGGTTCCAGGGGGTGCCTTCGATGCGGCGGCCGTGGGACTGCTGGAAGTAATTTCGTCCGTTGCCGGCGCACTCGATCGCCCGGATCACCGAGATCGAGGGCATCGCCAGGAGATCGTCGTAGCTCAGGATCAGGGGCTTCGTGACGCCGCTGCCCTCAACCCGCAGACGCCAGTGGGCGGGGTCGATTAGCGGAGTGTTGCCGTTGTTGCGAACGAAGAACTGGCTGTTGGCCACCAGGTAGCCGCGGCCGTAGAGCGATTCCCAGCGCATCTCCGCGTTGCTGCCGTTGCGCACGAATTGCGCCTCGGGGGTCGGTTTCAGGATCGATGCGGTGCTAGATGGGGCTACGGGTGGTTCACCGTGACCTGCGGCACGGCGGGGTAAGAGTCCTGCACTGGCTACGGTGCTGCCGGCGGCGAGCAGTTGCAGCAGTCGTCGGCGGGAGACCCCGAGCTCCTGGGAGCGTTGGCGTAGAAATTCTCCGGCGCGCTCCAGGTCGTACTGCCACTCTCCGCTGGGATCGGGACGTGCCATGGAGGCGGTCTGCCGTCACCCTCCACGCTGGCACGCTCACACGCTGGCTGCACGGGCTTGAATAGCGCCCAGTTTCGCGGCCCGCCGGCGGGCATCGGCATGGAAATCCTGGTGATGGGCGGAACCCGCTTCGTGGGCAAGCCCCTGGTGGAACGGCTGCTGGCACAGGGCCACTCGCTCACCCTGTTCACCCGGGGCCGCAACCCCGTGCCAGCCGGAGTGGAGCACCTGGCGGGTGACCGCAGCACCCCTGAGGGCCTGCAGCCGCTTGCCGGGCGCCGTTTCGATGTGATCGTCGACAGCTCGGGCCGCACGGTGGAGGATTCCCGCGCCGTGGTCGAGCGCACGGGCGCTCCGAGCCACCGGTTTGTGTATGTGAGCTCGGCCGGCGTCTACGCCGACAGTGAGCTCTGGCCCCTGCGCGAAGACTCCCCCACCGATCCCCAGAGCCGCCACAGCGGCAAGCTCGACACCGAGGCCTGGCTCAGCGCCGAGAAGATCCCCTTCACCAGTTTCCGGCCCACTTACATCGTCGGGCCCGGCAACTACAACCCGGTGGAGAGCTGGTTCTTCGATCGGATCGTGCATGGCCGGCCGGTTCCCCTGCCCGGGGACGGCAGCACGATCACCCAACTGGGCCACGTGGAAGATTTGGCCGCGGTTATGGACCGTTGCATCGGTGTCGATGCCGCCGCCAATCGCATCTACAACTGCAGCAGCTCCCAGGGCATCACCTTTGCTGGCCTGGTGGCCGCCGCCGCCCGCGCCTGCGGCAAAGACCCGGCCGCTGTGGAGATTCGCAGCTTTGACCCGGCCGGCCTCGACAAAAAAGCCCGTAAGGCCTTCCCGCTGCGGCTGGCCCACTTCCTCACCGACATCACCCGGGTGCAGAGCGAGCTGGCCTGGACCCCCGCCTACGACGTGGAACGTGCCCTTGCCGACAGTTACGCCAACGACTACGCCCAACACATGCCCACGAGCCCCGACTTCAGCGGGGACAGCGCCTTGATCGGCTGACTCCCCCACGCATGCCCGAACCACGCCCCAGGCCCACGGTGTGACCATGGGCCTGCGCTTTGCCTTCTAAATCAATTTTTGGCGCTTTAAGCTGCCAATTAGATCCAAGCTTCCCAATCCCAGTAGTTATGTTTGGCGACTAGGATTTCAAGTGGAAGGCAGCACTGAATAATGTTCCACCACGGGGCCAATCCTCTGGGTGGGTCGGCCTTCCATCCCACCGGGAATATCAATCTGGGGCATAAGGGTTGATTCCGCCCAGCTCTCATATTCAGACTTGCCTTTCCACAGGGAAACAATCAACAGGCCCCCTTCCACCTCGGCTACCGAACGCATCAATTGGGTTTCAGGCTGGGACTTGCCTTCCAATTCGGCCAGTTCGGCCTGAAACTGCTCCAAGGTGGCACCGGGCCAGAAATTGGAAACCATGTACATAACTATTAAGCCCGTAATGCTCGATCTTACTGCCTGATCCTGCCCGCCAGAGTGGGAGGCCAGTTGGAAATAGAAAAGGTATGGCGGGATGGGCCGGTGCGCTCCAGCTATTCTCCCGGGCCATGCCGTTGGCCAGGTGCTCATATTTTCAGGCCCAGTTCGTGCCGCGACCCTGGGCGTTTCCCTCCTTACCGTCTCCCTGCTCGGCCCCCTCCTGACAGGCTCCATGGCCGGCGCTATTGCCAAACCGCTGCGCTTTGTGCTGGTGCCCAAGCTGGCCCACCCCTGGTTTGAGACGGTGCGGGAAGGCGCCGAGGCCGCTGCCCTGATGATAAACAGGCAGACGAAAAACACGGCAGTAGTGGAGTACCGGCCGCCCGCCCGCTCCGAGCTGGCCCTACAGGCGGCAATCCTTGAAGCAGCAATTCGCTCGCGCCCCAGTGGCATCAGCATCGATCTGCTCGATGCCGAGGGCCTCCGCCCGCTTCTAGAGCAAGCCCGGCGCCAGGGCATCGCCGTGAACGTCTTCGATTCGGAGCCGCCTGCCTCACTGCTGCTCACCAGCATCGGCAACGACTACTGCCTGCAGGCACGCATCGCCTCCGAGCGCTTGGTGCAGCTGTTAGGGGGCAAGGGCGAGGTGGCGATCATGCAGGGGGTCCCTACCGCCCCGAACCATGCCATCCGCGCCCGCTGTCACCGGCAGGTGTTTGCCAGCCAGCCAGGCATCCAGGTGGTGGCCTCCCCGGTAGACAACGACAGCATCAGCACCGCCGAAGAGCAGGCCAGGGCCACCATGGTTAGGCATCCCCAGCTCAAGGGCTGGGTGGTGAGTGATGCAGGCGGCGGCATTGGCGTTGCCCGCGCGATCGCGGCCCTCGGCAAAACTGGCAGTGTGAAGGTTGTGGCCCTCGACGACCTGCCGGAACTGCTGCAGCTGATCAGCATCGGCGCAGTCGATTCAACCGCCGCCACCAAGCCCTTCACCCAGGGCTATTGGGCGGTGCTCAACCTCTGGCAGCAGGGCTTGGGTGCGCCGCCTATTGAGCGGATCGATACAGGTATAGGGGTGCAGGGTGGGGCAGCGAAGGCCCTCTGAGGGATGTCAAGCGTTCAGTTCAACCATCCGGGAGCGCCGTCTGACCATGCCTGATTGCAACAGCGCGGTAGTCGAGCTTCGACGCTTCGGCGGGAAGACCTGCTAGTTCGCGGTACATCGGGCTGGCGGCCTTGCCTGAGGTGAAGGAGAGGAATTCCCCCTTTTGATCGCCAAAGCGATACCAGTGCCACTCCCCCCCTGGAACATGCAGCAGGGTGCCTGCTTCGATCCACTGCTCCTGGTCTCCCACTCCGAAGGCCACCGGCCCCTGGAGCACAAAAAAGGTTTCGTCCCACTGGTGGCGGTGCGGTGCCGGCCCGGTTCCATCCAGCCCTGAGGTGAAAAACACTTCAAAATTCTGGGCCTCGTCGCCAGAAATCAGGGTCTGGATGTCAAACCCGGCGATCCGCATCGGGGCCGGTCGATCGGCAGGGGCAATGATGCGGGCGGATGACATGGAACTTTCCCTGGGCTAAAAGCTTAGGACCGGGTTTCGTTTAGCCTTGTAATTGACCCCATCCACCGCAACCAATAGAGCGATGCCTGCCGCCTTGACCGACGAATCCCAGAGTCAGGAATCAAAAGTTCGCCTTCCCGAGCCCGGCTGGATTGGTGAAGTTCTTGGAACTACGGTCACCAGCTTGGAGGCCAAGCGACTGGGGGAGGGCAAGGGGCTGCAGTCCACCGCCTGGCGGCTGGAGCTCAGCTGCGATCCGCCGGGCAGTGGCCCATCCAGCGTGATCTTGAAGAGTGAAACAGCTAACCAAGATTTCAATGAGTTCAGCCGCCTCCACAATGCCTTTGGCCGCGAAGTGGGCGTCTATACCCACTGCACCCACAGGCTGAACGAACATAAACCTTCCATATTTGGCTGCCAGGGAAGCGCCCCCTCATGGCTGTTGATGGAAGATCTCACCCATCTGAATTCAGGTGATCAGGTGATTGGCCTGAGTTATCAGCAAACCCTTGTCACCATCGAACAGATGGCAGCCATCCACGCTGAGTTCTGGATGGATCCAGGCCTGGAGGAGCACAGCTGGCTGCCGCCCCACGGCTTCTGGTTTGCGGATCCCAAAGCTGAGTTGCTGGATGATTTCTTTGCCACCTATGGGGTTCGTTTCGGCCCGGCCGCCTGCCAGCTATATCAAGCTGTGCTGGAACAAAACAATGCCATCGATGCGGCCCTGGCCGATAGGCCTTGGACCCTCGTTCACGGTGACCTGCGCGCCGACAATGTGCTGTATGGCGGCACGGTTGAGGATCCAGCTTCGGTAATTATTGATTGGTCTTGGGCCAGCCGCAGCATGGCCTCGATTGACATCGCCTTCCTGATCGGTGGGAGTACGCCCCACGTTCAGCGGCTGGGCCGTCATGAGGAGTTGTTGCAGGTCTGGCACGGTAGCCTCGAGAAAGGCGGTGTTCGCAACTACTCCCTTGCCGATGCCCGCCGCGACCTGCAACTGGCGGCGCTGCGCTGCATGACCACCGGCTTGGCCATGCATGGTTTCTCGATGGCCCCTGACACCCCGGTTCGAGTGGCCCTATTTATGGATGATGCGATCCAGCGTCACGCTGCCTACGCGGTGGAGATCGAAGCCTGGCAAGCCCTGCCAGACCCTGGGGGTTTCAAGGTGTAAATCAGGGCGGTAGATCTGCCATTTAAATACATCCCATTCCATTACATACTGATCCAAATGGACATCCGTTCCTCTGGTGCAATTCTTAGAATTCTCAATATCATAGCGTTAGCCGACGGCTACCTTTCGCCAAATGAAGAACTCCTTCTTCAATCCCTGGAGAAGCAACACCGGCTGCGGGCAAAAGTTGTTTCCTGGGAGGATGAATTGGAAGACCCCCAGAGCATTAGATGCCTGGCCAAACTGATTGCTATCGAATATCACATATTGGCCATGCGCACGGCTGTGATGGTTGCCAGTGTTTGCAGGGGAGGCGATGAGGATAATTTTATCTGCGAGGAAGAAGAGCGGCTGCTTAATGAGCTGGCCGGGGCCCTTTCTCTCCATGCTGATGACGTGAAACAGGCAAGGGAAGACGCCGCCAAGGAGCTTAATAAACAACCCTCCCTTTGGCAGGTTCTGTATGATTGCTTTGGCTCCCAGTTTGAGCGCCCACTGCTCATCTGAGGGCGAATTCAATTGTATGCTGGCCTAGCCGGCTCCCATAAATCACTTCAAGTTTCCCATTAGTCACCACTGTAGACCAATTCAATGCATGCAACCTTGCGCGAGTATGAGGGTATCGGGGATCCAACCGAGGCCCTGCAGCCCTTACGGGATGGATTATTGGCTGAGATGGAAGCCCTGCCTGGTTTCATTGCTTACTATTTCGTTGATGTAGGTGATGCGGGGGATCGAATGATTTTCCTCAGCGTATTTGAAAGCAGTGAGGCTGCCGCAGAGTCAAACCGCATTGCAGCCGAATGGGTGGAGCACTGGATTGCAGCCCATCCCAACACCGCCCCCACGGCCAGTCGAGTTGATGCCGGCCCCGTGGTGGCGAGCGCAGTCAGGTCCCATTGACCCCGGATGAAGACTTGACGCCAGCAGCGGCTGGATCGAGCTGGGCAACCCAGCTCACGGCAATCAACGCCGCCAAGCTGCTCACGATTGTGCTGCTCTTGGTGCTCGCAGCACTGGTCGGTGTGAATGATGGGCGACAGGCCCTATATCTGAGCCTGCACATCAGCTACTGCCTGTGGTGGCTATTGGAACAGTGGCTCTTCCCTGAGCGACGCCGCCTGATGTTTCCAGAGCGCGTCGGCCCGGTTGGCTTTGTCTTTGCCCTGTTGTTCGTGGGGGTGCTCTACAGCCTGCCGGGGTTGCTGGCCTTCCTCAATCCCGTGCCGATCTCCTATGGCGCCGTTGCCCTTGCCGTTGGCCTGTTCAGCTTTGGCAGCCTGATCAATGCCAGCGCCGATGTGCAGAAGACCACCGCCAAGGCCATGGGCGCTGGTCTGGTCAACGATGGCATTTGGCGGCGGGTGCGCCATGTCAACTATCTCGGCGATCTGCTTCGCTACCTGAGCTTCGCCGTGGTGGCTGGCAACGGCTGGGCCTATCTGGTGCCTGCTCTGGTGCTGCTCCTCTACCTGCAACGGATTGGCCAGAAGGAAGCACAGATGGCCGCCAAGTATCCGGAGTTCAGGGCCTGGCAGCAACGGAGTGCCCGGCTGCTGCCAGGTATCTGGTGATGCTCCCCTCAGGGTGTCTCCACGGGCACGATGTCCACCACCAGGGCCCGGGCGGGGGTTGATCCCTCGTTTCGCCACCAGTGGTTGATCCCGCTGCCTTCGAAGGCTGCCTCCCCGCTGCCGATGGTCTGGGGGACGAACCCGGGGCCGCGCCGCTCGGTCATCTGCCCCTCGAGGATGTAGGCCACGCCGGGCCGCTGGTCGTGAAGGTGCAGGCCGATGCTGCCGCCGGGGGCGATCGTGATCTGCCGCAGCCTGAGTTCTCGGCCAGCCAGGGCCGAGAAGTCTGGCCCGAGTGGCTGGCTTCCCAGCCGTTTCACCTCCAACACCCCCTGGGTCACGGTGACCTGCTGGCCCGGAATAAGCCGCTCATGAGGTGGCACCACCGCCGGCTGGGGATGGCTTTCCGCTGGGAGGCTGCAGGTATGAAGCAGCAACATCGCGCCAATACCTCGGATCAGTTGCCTGAGGTGCTTGGGGCGGGCAGAGGGTTGGACCATGGGAGCCTTCAGCAGGGCTGCCGTAGGTCGGTTTGATTCGGCGGCTCCCTCCTTAGAGACGAAGATGCTGGGCGAAATCATGCGGGGGAAATCCATGGGCAGCTGGGAGAGCCCTAACGTTTAGCTCGACCCAAGGGCATTAGGCGAATGACTGGCTCAGGGCTCCGCCAACGGGTATGGGAGCTTCTCGATATTAGCGAGGATCCGCAAAGTGGCGTAGCTGATTGGGATTGGGTCGACGTGATCCTGCTTATGCTGATCCTATTAAATGTGCTTGCGGTCATCCTGGAGACTGTGCAGAGTCTCCAGTTGCGCTTCGGCACGGCATTTTGGGCCTTCGAGGTTTTCTCGGTAGGAGTTTTCAGCGTTGAGTACGCAGCCAGAATTTGGGCATGTACGGCTGATCCGCGTTATCGGCAGCCAATCATCGGAAGGCTGCGCTACGTGAGCAGCTTCTCTGGTGTGGTGGATTTGCTAGCCATATTGCCGTTTTACGTCTCGCTGGCTGTCCCTGCAGCTGCTCTCGATCTGCGTATTCTCCGAGTCCTGCGGCTGTTGCGATTTGCGCGGGTGCTGAAGTTGGCCCGTTACTCTGATTCCATCGTGCGCATGAAGCGAGTTATAGGTGCAAGGCGAGGCGACCTAGGTGTGGCACTGGCAGCGGTTGGGGTTGTCCTTATTTTAGCTTCTAGCGCCATTTACTATGTTGAGGTTGACACCCAGCCTGATGTTTTTACCAGCATTCCTGCGGCGATGTGGTGGGGTATATCGGCCCTAACCACCGTCGGTTATGGGGATATTGCTCCGGTCACGCCACTTGGCAAGGTCCTGGGCGGCATCATCCAGCTGCTTGGTATCGCCATCTTCGCGCTCCCGGCTGGCATCATTGCTGCTGGCTACGAAGAGGAGTCCAGGCGTAAAGCAGCTGGCCCCGGGATTTGCAAGAGCTGCGGCCGCCCACTGCTTGCTGAAAGCACGCCTGAGCAATGTTCAGAGGGCTTGTGAAGACACTTTTGCAAGTTCGTCTCCTGCAGGATCGCCGCCTCAGCGCCAAAGCCAGCCAGCTCAAAAACCCGATAGACCAGTGCCCACAGGAGTGCCAACATCAGTGCCAACAGCAGTGCCGATAACAAGCTTTGCGGAGTTTGCCCAACGGGCTGACTACTCGCTGCTGGATGGACTGAAAGCCGATCCCCAGGCCAGCGGTGACGGCCGCGACCACCAGCCCCGCCAGGTCTTCTCAGGTCATTACGTGCCGGTGACGCCCACGCCGCTGCCAGCTCCGGAGTTTGTGGCCCACAGCAGTGCCCTGTTCCAGGAGCTGGGCCTGGGCGAGGCCCTGGCCCACGATGAGTCCTTCCTCCGCCTGTTCTCCGGCGACATCAGCGTGGCCACCGGCTCGATGCGCCCCTATGGCTGGGCCACTGGCTATGCCCTGTCTATCTACGGCAGCGAGTACATCCAGCAGTGCCCCTTCGGCACTGGCAATGGCTATGGCGATGGGCGGGCCATTTCCGTGTTCGAAGGCCTGTTCAACGGCCGGCGTTGGGAGCTGCAACTTAAGGGCGGCGGACCAACGCCCTACTGCCGCGGCGCCGATGGCCGTGCCGTGCTGCGCTCGAGTGTGCGCGAATTTCTTGCCCAGGAATTCATGCATGCCCTGGGGGTTCCCACCTCACGCTCGCTGACGCTTTATGTGTCCGGAGCTGAAACCGTGCGCCGGCCCTGGTACGCGCCGGGTTCCCAGTCCTTCGATCCCGACATCCTGGTCAACAACCCGGCGGCGATCACCACCCGGGGAGCGCCGTCGTTTCTGCGGGTGGGCCAGCTGGAGCTGTTTGCCCGCCGCGTGCGCCGCCAGGCCCATCCCGAGGCCCTTAATGAGTTGGGCATGATCGTGGCGCACCTGATCGAGCGCAACTACCGCCAGGAGATTGATCCCGCTCTGCCGTTCAGCGAGCAAATGGTGCAGCTGGCTGGCTTGTTTCGTGCCCGGCTCATTGGCCTGGTGGCCCATTGGATGCGCGTTGGCTACTGCCAGGGCAACTTCAACAGCGACAACTGCGCCGCCGGGGGCTACACGCTCGACTACGGCCCCTTCGGCTTCTGCGAGCTGTTCGATCCCCGCTTCCAGCCCTGGACCGGCGGCGGCGAGCATTTTAGCTTCTTCAACCAGCCGCAGGCAGCAGAAGCCAATTACCAGATGTTCTGGGCTGCCCTGCGGCCGCTGCTCGCGGGCAATAACGAGGCGTTGGCGCGGCTCGATCAGATCCGCGCGGGTTTTGCAACCGCAATGCAGCAGGAACTGGAGGCCATGTGGGCCAGCAAGCTCGGCCTGGCCAGCTACAACGCCAACCTGGTGAACGAATTGCTGGAGCTGATGCTGAAATCGCAGGCGGACTACAC
>NZ_JAGQCR010000059.1:0-14676 GCF_024346295.1 Cyanobium sp. BA20m-14 | reverse complement strand
TCCGCACAGTCAAATCAACTCTCTACACTCCCGGCAGAACTTATCGGGGATTGGAGCCATCAACGACCTGCAGCGATTGACGGTGTCCCTACGGGGGGGCTTCGAGCAGCAGGCCCACTGCCAGCTGTTCCGCTTTACCGGCCAGCTGGATGCCTATTCCGATAAACAGTTCGGCGATTTCATCGCCTCCCATCGCGGCAGCGGCCAACCCCTGGTGATTGACCTGAGTGCGATCGACTTCATCGATTCCTCCGGCCTTGGGGCCCTGGTTCAGCTGGCCAAGCAGTGCAACACGGGCAAGCAGAAGTTTTTGGTGGTGGGCAATGCCCGGGTGGTGCAGACCGTGAAGCTCGTGCGCCTGGAGGAGTTTTTGCATCTGCAACCCAACCTGGAAACCGCCCTTGGCAGCCTCGCCGCCTGAACGGAGCGAGCCCGATTCGGCGGCGCCAGGGAACTGGCTGGCTGGGTTGACTCCCCAGCCCCCCAAGGTTGAGCTGGGCCCCCTGCAGCTGGCCTGGCTGGGTGATGCGGTGTGGGAACTGCACCACCGGCTGCAACGCTGCCGCCGGCCGGCCCGCTCCCAGACCCTGCATCAGCAGGTGGTTCAGGTGGTGCGCGCCGGTGCCCAGGCCCGCTGCCTGGAGTGCCTCGATGGCCTGCTCAGCGAGGCGGAGCTGGATCTGGTGCGCCGCGGCCGCAACCGGGCCGGGCAGGGGCCGCGCCGGGGCGATGCGGCGGCCTATGGCCAGGCCACCGGCTTCGAGACCCTATTGGGCTGGCTGTTTCTCCACGATCCAGGCCGGTTGGCCGAGCTGCTAGATCACTTGCAGGAAAACGATCCATAACCAGCGAACGCCGCCATGAGTCCACGCTTTGAACCCCGTCGCGGCACTGGTCGCCCAACCCGTTTCAAAGGGGCCGGCGAGGGCCGGGAGGGCCGAGAGCCTCGGGATGGTCGAGATAGCCGGGATGGTCGGGAAACTGGGCCCCGTGATCTGCGTCGCCAACCCCGCCGGGAGGGAAGTTCAGATCGTCCCGCCAGCAGGGCTGAAAAACCCTACGAGAAGCCCTATGACAAGCCCTACGAGAAACCATACGAGCGGTCCTACGGGGAGAGAAAACCCTTTGGCGAAAGGAAATCCTCTGTAGAGAGAAAACCCTTTGTAGAGAGGAAACCTTTTGGGGAAAGAAGGCCCCTAGGAGACAGGCGGCCCCTTGGCGACAGGAAGCCCCTTGGCGACAGGAAGCCCCTTGGCGACAGGAAGCCCCTTGGGGAAAGGAGGCCCCTTGGTGAGAGGCGACCAATTGGTGACGGGAAGCCCTACGACCGCAGACCCGGCGGCCGCATCGAGGGCCGTTTTGGTCCGCGCCGGGCTGGGTCGCCACTGCGCTCCGCCGCCAGGCCCCTGATCGTTGACGCCGCTCCGCCGCTGGCTGCCGGCGAGGCCGAACGCCACAGCATCGACCCCAGCACCGATCTGATTTGGGGTCGCCATCCCGCCCAGGCGGCGCTCGAGGGCGGCCGGCCGATCCACCGCATCTGGTGCACGCCTGAGGTGCGCACCAGCACCAAGTTTCTGCAGCTCTTGCGCGAGGCCAAGGCCTCGGGTGTGCTGGTGGAGGAGGTCACCTGGGCCCGGCTGGGCCAGCTCACCGGCGGAGCGGTGCACCAGGGCATCACCTTGCAGACCGCCGCCGCCGACACCCTAGATCTGACCAGCCTGATCGAGGGTTGCGCCGCCATCGGCGAGCCGCCCCTGCTGATTGCCCTCGATGGCCTCACCGATCCCCAGAACCTGGGGGCCATCGTGCGCAGTGCCGAAGCCCTCGGTGCCCATGGGCTGGTGTTGCCCCAGCGGCGCAGTGCCGGCCTCACCGGCTCGGTGGCCAAGGTTGCGGCGGGCGCCCTGGAGCATCTGCCCGTCGCCCGGGTGGTGAATCTCAACCGGGCCCTCGACGCCCTCAAGCAGGAGGGTTACCGGGTGGTGGGACTGGCCAGCGAAGGCGCCCTCAGCCTGGAGGAGGTGGATCTGGAGGGTCCCCTGGTGGTTGTGACCGGCTCGGAGGGCGACGGGCTCTCGATGCTCACCCGCCGCAACTGTGACCAGCTGGTGCGCATTCCCCTGCGGGGGGTGACCCCCAGCCTCAATGCCTCGGTGGCCACGGCCCTGCTGCTCTACGAGGTTGCCCGGCGGGGCTGGATGAAGGGCTTGCGGGGCAGCCAGCCCGCCCCGCGCCTGGTACGCCCCCAGCTGCCCGTCGCCGCAGCAGTACCCGAGCCCGAGCTTCTGCCTGAGCCCGAGGCTGAGCTTCTGGCCGAGCTTGAGGCTGAGCCTGAGGCTCCGACTGAGACTGAGCTTGAGCTCCAGCCCGAGCCCGAGCCTGAGCTTCTGCCTGAGCCCGAGCTTGAGCTTCTGCCCGAGGCCCCGCCTGAGCCCGAGCTCCAGCCAGAGGCTCCTGTGGTGGAGCTGGGGCTGACGCCGGCCCCGCCAGCTGGATTTAGCGGTGATATCCGGTTGTGATCTCTAGTTGTGATTAAGGCCGGCCTGGGGGGACCCGGCGCCGGGCAAAATGGAACCATTCCCGCCCCGCCCCCATGAATCCCCTGCTGTGGCCCCTGCGCAGCTGCGCTAATGGTCTGGGCCTGGCTTGGTGGGCACGGGTCGAAACCCATGGCCCCGACGCGATTTACTGGTTTGGCCCCTTCGTGCGCCGGCACACCCTCGAAGCCCGCCTGCCCGAATTCCTCTCGGATCTGCAGGCCGAAGCGCCCGCCTCCCTCGAGCACAGGTTGCTGCGCACCCGCAGGGGCGAGCCCCTGACGGAGATCGGCTGATAGCGTCCAGTCCAACTGGCAATCAGGTGGATGGGGATCGCCGCATGGGGTGAGCAACTGAGCAAGGGCGAGGTCTCGGCCCGGGAGCTCACGGATCACCACCTGGCCCGCATCGCCGCGGTAGATGGCACCATCCACGCCTTTCTCGAGGTCACGGCCGAGCGGGCCAGGGCCGACGCCGATCGCATCGATGCCCGGCGGGCCGCAGGCGAAGCCCTGCCTCCCCTGGCCGGCATCCCCCTGGGGATCAAGGACAACCTCTGCACCCAGGGAATTCCCACCACCTGCTCCAGCCGAATGCTGGAGCACTTCGTGCCCCCCTACGAGAGCACCGTCACCGAGCGGCTCTGGCAGGCCGGCGCGGTGCTGCTGGGCAAAACCAATCTCGACGAGTTCGCCATGGGCAGCTCGACCGAAACCTCCGCCTTCGGGCCCAGCCGCAACCCCTGGAACCCCGAGCGGGTGCCCGGCGGCAGTTCCGGTGGCAGTGCGGCGGCCGTGGCCGCCGGTGAATGTCTGGCGGCCCTGGGGTCAGACACCGGCGGCTCTATCCGCCAGCCCGCCTCTTTCTGCGGTGTGGTGGGCCTCAAGCCCACCTACGGGCGGGTCAGCCGCTACGGGCTGGTGGCCTTCGCCAGCTCCCTCGACCAGGTGGGCCCCTTCAGCACCAGCGTGGCCGATGCGGCCGAGCTGCTGCAGGTAATCGCCGGCGCCGATCCCCGCGATGCCACCTGCCTCAAAGCCCCGGTGCCCGACTACGTCGCCGCCCTGGACCAACCCATCAAGGGGTTGCGGGTGGGCATCGTGCGCGAGTGCTTTGCGGCGGAGGGTCTCGACCCCGCCGTGAAGGCCTCGGTGCTGGCCGCCGCCGCCCAGCTCGAGGCCCTGGGCTGTGAGCTGGTGGAGGTGAGCTGCCCCCGCTTCAACGACGGCATCGCCACCTACTACGTGATCGCCCCGTCGGAGGCATCGGCCAATCTGGCCCGCTACGACGGTGTCAAATACGGCTACCGGGCCCCAGATGCCACCAGCCTGGCGGAGATGACCGCCCGCAGCAGGGCCGAGGGCTTCGGCGACGAGGTGCAGCGCCGCATCTTGATCGGCACTTATGCCCTCTCGGCCGGCTATGTGGATGCCTACTACAGGAAGGCCCAGCAGGTGCGCACCCTGATCCGCCGCGACTTCGACCGGGCTTTCGAGACCGTTGACGTGCTGCTCACCCCCACCTCGCCCACCACCGCCTTCGGCTTCGGCGCCCACAGCAATGACCCGCTGGCCATGTATCTGGCCGACCTGTTGACCATCCCCGCCAACATGGCTGGTCTGCCGGCCATCTCCGTGCCCTGTGGCTTCGACGCCCAGGGTCTGCCGATCGGTCTGCAATTGATCACCGGCGTGCTCGAGGAGCCGCGCCTGCTACAGGTGGCCCACCAATACGAGCAGGCGGCCCGGGTGCTGCACAACCACCCGACTCCAGATCTGGTGGCCTCTGCCCCAATGGGGCGGTGAGCCACGCTGGATCTTGCGTTGTCGCCTAACCTGAGCTCCGTTCTCGGGCCACCGGCCGTCCCTGCCCTTGGCCTTCGTACCGCTCCATAACCACAGCGACTACAGCCTCCTGGATGGGGCCAGCCAGCTGCCGGCCATGGTGGAGCGGGCCCTGGAACTGGGCATGCCGGCCCTGGCCCTGACCGACCACGGCGTCATGTACGGCGCCATCGAGCTGCTGAAGCTCTGCACTAAGGCGGGCATCAAGCCGATCATCGGCAATGAGATGTATGTCATCAATGGCTCCATTGATGACCCCCAGCAGAAAAAGGAGAAGCGCTACCACCTGGTGGTGCTGGCCAAAAATGCCGTCGGCTATCGCAACCTGGTCAAGCTCACCAGCATCAGCCACCTGCGCGGCATGCGCGGCCGGGGCATCTTTTCCCGCGCCTGCATCGACAAGGCCACCCTGGCGGCCCACAGCGAGGGGCTGATCGTGGCCACCGCCTGCCTCGGCGGTGAGATTCCCCAGGCGATCCTGCAGGGGCGCCCCGAGGTGGCCCGGGAGGTGGCCAGCTGGTATCAGGGTGTCTTCGCCGGCGACTTCTACCTAGAGATTCAAGACCACGGCGGCATTGAAGATCGCATCGTCAACACCGGCATCGCCCGCATCGGCGCCGAGCTGGGCATCGAGCTGGTCGCCACCAACGACGCCCACTACCTCAGTGCCAACGATGTGGAGGCCCACGACGCCCTGCTGTGTGTGCTCACCGGCAAGCTGATCAGCGACGAGAAACGGCTGCGCTACACCGGCACCGAATACATCAAGGGCGAAGCGGAGATGCTGGCCCTCTTCGCCGACCACCTGCCCCAGGAAGTGATCGAGCGGGCCGTAGCCAACACCGCCCGGGTGGCAGAGAAGGTGGAGGCCTACGACATCCTGGGCCGCTACCAGATGCCCCGCTTCCCCATCCCCGAGGGTCACACCTCGGTGAGCTATCTCACCGAGGTGGCCGAGCAGGGCCTCAGGGAGCGGCTCCAGCTTGAAGTCGATCGGCCGTTTGAGCCGATCTATGGCGAGCGCCTGGCCTTCGAGCTGCAGGTGATGGAGCAGATGGGTTTTCCCACCTACTTCCTGGTGGTGTGGGATTACATCCGCTTCGCCCGCGACAGCGGCATTCCGGTGGGCCCCGGCCGCGGCTCAGCCGCCGGCTCCCTGGTGGCCTACGCCCTGGGGATCACCAACATCGATCCGGTCATCCATGGGTTGCTGTTTGAGCGCTTCCTCAACCCCGAGCGCAAGTCGATGCCGGATATTGACACCGACTTCTGCATCGAGCGCCGCGGCGAGGTGATCGACTACGTCACCAAGCGCTACGGCGAAGACAAGGTGGCCCAGATCATCACCTTCAACCGCATGACCTCCAAGGCGGTGCTCAAGGACGTGGCCCGGGTGCTGGATATTCCCTATGGCGACGCCGACCGGCTGGCCAAATTGATCCCGGTGGTGCGCGGCAAGCCCGCCAAGCTCAAGGAGATGATCGGCGCCGAGTCGCCGGCGCCTGAGTTTCGTGAGAAGTATCAGAAAGACCCGGTCGTGCAGCGCTGGGTGGACATGGCCATGCGCATCGAGGGCACCAACAAGACCTTCGGTGTGCACGCCGCCGGGGTGGTGATCGCCGCCGAGCCGCTCGATGAGTTGGTGCCGCTGCAGCGCAATAACGACGGCCAGGTGATCACCCAATACTTCATGGAAGACGTGGAGTCGATGGGCCTGCTGAAGATGGACTTCCTGGGTCTGAAAAACCTCACCATGATCGACAAGACGGTCGATCTGGTGCAGCAGAGCACCGGCGTGCTGGTGGATCCCGATGCCCTGCCGCTGGATGATCCGGGCACCTATGCCCTGCTCGGCCGCGGCGATCTGGAGGGCATCTTCCAGCTCGAATCGAGCGGCATGCGCCAGATCGTGCGCGACCTCAAGCCCTCCTCCCTGGAGGACATCTCCTCGATCCTGGCCCTATACCGGCCCGGGCCGCTGGACGCCGGCCTGATCCCCAAGTTCATCAACCGCAAGCATGGCCGCGAAGCTATTGAATTCGCCCACGAAAAGCTGCGGCCGATCCTCAATGAGACCTACGGGATCATGGTGTATCAGGAGCAGATCATGAAGATCGCCCAAGACCTGGCCGGCTATTCCCTCGGCGAGGCCGACCTGCTGCGGCGGGCCATGGGCAAAAAGAAGAAGAGCGAGATGGAGAAGCACCAGGGCCTGTTTGTCCAGGGTGCCACCGAGCGAGGAGTGGAAGCCAGGATCGCCGAAGCCCTGTTCGAGCAGATGGTGCTGTTCGCCGAGTATTGCTTCAACAAGAGCCATTCCACCGCCTACGGCGCGGTGACTTATCAGACCGCCTACCTCAAGGCCCACTATCCGGTGGCCTACATGGCGGCCCTGCTCACGGTGAATGCCGGCGACAGCGCCAAGGTGCAGCGCTACATCGCCAACTGCAGCGCCATGGGCATCGAGGTGATGCCCCCCGATGTGAATGCCTCGGGCATCGACTTCACGCCCGTCGGCAAGCGCATTTTGTTTGGGCTCTCGGCGGTGCGGAATCTGGGGGATGGGGCAATTCGTCAGCTGCTTGAGGCCCGCAGCAGTGAGGGGGCCTTCGCCAGCCTGGCCGAGCTCTGCGATCGCATCCCGGGCCACCAGCTCAACCGCCGGGCCCTCGAAGCATTGATCCACTCCGGCAGCCTCGATGCCCTCGAGCCCGGGGCCAACCGCGCCCAGCTGATGGCCGATCTGGATCTGCTGATCGACTGGGCCAGCTCCCGGGCTAAGGACCGGGCCAGCGGCCAGGGCAACCTGTTTGATCTGCTGGCCGGAGCTGGTGCCGGAGCTGGGGAGGTGACCAGTGGGGCGGCTAGCGGCGCTGAGGTGGCCCCCAAGGCGGCCCCGGTGGCCGACTACCCACCCACCGAGAAACTAAGGCTGGAGAAGGAGCTGGTGGGTTTCTACCTTTCCGATCACCCCCTCAAGCAGTTGGGCCGACCAGTGAAGCTGCTCTCCCCCATTGCCCTGGCCAACCTCGAAGAGCTGGCCGACAAGGCCAAGGTGAGCGCTGTGGTGATGGTGCCCGAAATCCGCCAGGTGACAACCCGCAAGGGTGATCGGATGGCGGTGCTGCAGCTGGAGGATCTCACCGGCAGCTGCGAGGCCGTGGTGTTTCCCAAGAGCTACGCCCGCCTCGCCGACCATTTGATGGTGGACGCCCGCCTGCTGGTGTGGGCCACGGTGGATCGCCGCGATGATCGGGTGCAGCTGATCGTGGACGATTGCCGCTGCATCGACGATCTCCAGCTGTTGATGGTGGACCTGCCGGCCGAGCAGGCCAGTGACATCGCCATCCAGCACCGGCTGCGGGAGTGCCTGCACCGCCACCGCCCCCCCCAGGATGAGGCGGGCCTGCGGGTGCCGGTGGTGGCCCTGGTGCGCCAGGAGGATCAGACCCGCTTTGTGCGGTTGGGTCCCCAGTTCTGCGTGGATGACGTGCAGGCCGCCCTACTCACCCTGACCGCAGCAGACTTCCAGGCCACGATCAGCTCACCGCTTCTTGCTGCTTGATTTTGGGGGGCTTGATTTAGGACTAGTTGATTTAGGGGTGCTGCCTGTAGGAGTGCTTTTCATTGAGCTGCGCAGACGACTGATGTTCAGGCCGATCTGCTCGGTGCCAAGCAGGCTGCCGGGCTGCTCCTCCCAACTGGCGGAGAGCACCCCGAAACTCAGGCCCAACACCCCCAGAAAGAAGCAGGCACCCGACGCCGCCAGGGTGGTACTGGGGGCTATGTCGAGAATTTGCCGGCTGACCAGCAGGTAGCTGCCCACAAAAACCCCCATGCCCATCAGGGTGGGGATCCCTGTGCCGATGGCGATGCGCCGGGCCATGCGGTTGGCGACCACATCTGGAACCCCCTGCCTGCCCTTGCTGGCCATGTTGAGTAAGCCCCGATCAGCCGCGGATGCCCAGCTTGGCGATCAGCTGGCTGTAGCGCTCCTGGCTGAGGCCTTTGAGATAGCTGAGCAGGCGCTTGCGCCGGCCGATCATCTTCAGCAGCCCCTGGCGAGAGGAGAAGTCGTGCTTGTTTTTCTGTAGGTGACCGGTCAGCTGGGTGATCCGCTCACTGAGCATGGCCACCTGCACTTCCACCGACCCGGTATCGGTGCCGTGGGTCTGGTGACCGTTGATCAGTTCCTGCTTAGTGGTGGTGGTGAGCGGCATGGGCTGGGGAGTGGAGCGCAGGCTGAGCCAGAGCTGGTAAGCAAGGTCCCACCATACCGTCTGGGGGTAGGGGGCCTGGGCGCTTCAGGCTACCTGGCGTGAGAGCCAGCGCAGGCTCTCGCGGATCCAGTCTTCGGCCCCTGCCCCTTCCGCCAGCCCGCCGGCGGCCACGGCCCGCAGGGCCCGGTGGATCTCCAGGGCCTCATAGCCCAGGGCTGCCAGGGTGAGCTGCACCTCATCCCGTCCTGCGGCGGGAAGCATGACACCTTCTGCCAGGGAGTCAGGGTCGCTGTTTGCTTCCAATTGGCCCAGGAACCTTTGCTGCAGCCGGGTGCGCAGTTCTACGGCCAGCCGTTCGGCCGTGCGCTTGCCCACCCCAGGCGCCTGGCAGAGGCGGCGCAGGTCGGTGTGCACGATCGCCTGCACCAATTCAGCCGTATCCATTGCGCCCAGCAGGCCCAGCGCCATCTGGGGGCCGATACCACTGACGGCCACCAGTTCGCGAAACAGATCCCGTTCAGGCCGCTCGGCGAAGCCGTAGAGCATCCAGGCGTCATCGCGGATGGCGTGGTGGATGTGCAGGGCCATGGCACTGCCCGCCTCCGGCAGTTGCTGCCACTGCCGCTGGCTCACCTGCACGTCGTAGCCCACGCCTTGACACACCAGCATCAGGCCGAAGCGCTTCTCCTGCTGCCAGGGATGGGTGAGTTGCCCTTGCAGCCAGCCGATCATGGGATCACCAGAAAGTTCCCCATCGTGCCCGCCCTGCCCAGTTCTGCCCAGTCCGGCCCGCCGTTGCGCAGTTGGTGGGGCTGGCTGCTCCCCCTGCTGCTGCTGCTGCCCCTGGCGCTGACGGGCTGCAGTGGGGTCGGCCAGCCACCGCGCTCCGCCTTGCTCGGGGCCCTTGAGCTGCAGATCCAGCTGACCCAGGGGGCTATCGCCGAGGCCCTGGCCCTGGAGGCCGGCGGGGCTCCGGAGGTGAGTCGGGTACGGGTGGCCCAGCAGGAGTCGCTGCCCATCGGTGAGGCCAAAGGCCTGCGCATTGTGGGCCAGTTTGATTGGCGCCTGGCTGGCGATCCAATTCGGGTTGACAGCCCCTTTGAGCTCTACCTGCAGCGCGGTGAAAAGGGCCAGAGCTGGCGGCTGGCCCGGCCCAGCGGAGCGGCCGGCGAGAACGGGGTGCAGCTGTGGATCACCGATCCCCTGCCGGCTGGCTGAGGCTGACCACGGTGGCAGCCAGCACCAGCAGGGCTCCGCTGATCGTGGCGGCATCGATCTGCTCACCAAACAGCAACCAGCCCCAGCCCGCGGCGAAGCCCACCTGCACATAGCTGATCGCCGTGGCCCGCGCCGCCGGCAGGGCCATCAGGCTGCGGGTCAGATACACCTGGCCCAGCTGGGTGAACAGCCCCACCCCCACCAGCCACAGCAGCTCGGTGGCGGTGGGCAGCACGGGATTGAGGGCCACCAGCGGCAGGCTCAGGGGCAGGGCCACTAGGGGGAAATAAAAGACGATCACCAGCGGGTGCTCGCTCTGGCCCAGGGAACGCACGCTCACGTAGGCCAGGGCCGTGAACAGGGCGCCGGCCACGGCCACCAGCACCGGCTGCCAGGCCAGGGCCAGGCTGCCGCCGGGCTGAGCCACCAGCATCACCCCCAGCCAGCCCAGTGCCATGGCGGCCAACACCCGCTTGCCGATCCGCTCACCCAGCATCAGCCAGGCCAGCAGAGCCGTGAAGGGGGGGTAGAGGTAATGCAGCACCGTGGCCGAGGCCAGCGGCAGGGCGGCCAGGGCTGCGTAGACGCAGAGCAGGGCAGCGGTGCCGATCGCCCCGCGCCAGATCAGCAGGCCCCGCCGTCGCCCCCAGGGGTACACCCCGGCCCGCCGCAGCAGCAACCAGCTCAGCCCCAGGCTGATCAGGCTGCGGGCCAGCACCACCTCCGCCGCGGGGATCCGGCCTCCCAACTGCTTCACGCATACGCCCATCAGGGAGAAACTCAGGGCGCTGGCCACCATCGCCAGCACGGCTTGCCGGCCCCGGTCAGAATCGGGCCCTGCTTCAGATCCCACCGCTCCCCCTTTGCTCCTTGAGCCTGCCCCGTCTCCACCCCCGCACGATTGAGGCCGTCAAGGAACGGGCCGACATCGTCGATGTGGTCGGCGAGCACGTGGTGCTCAAGAAGAAGGGCAGGGAATACGTCGGCATCTGTCCCTTTCACGACGACAAATCACCGTCGATGACGGTGTCCCCGGCCAAGCAGTTCTACTACTGCTTCTCCTGCGGGGCCGGTGGCAATGCGATCAAGTTCCTGATGGAACACCAGCGCCAGAGTTTCAGCGATGTGGTGCTGGAGCTGGCGCGCAAATACCAGCTGCCGATCGAAACCCTCGATGGGCCCCAGCAGGAGCGCCTGCGCAAGCAGCTCTCCCGCCGCGAACAGCTCCACAAGGTGCTCACCCTGGCGGCCGGCTGGTTCCGCAGCCAGCTGCGTAGCCCGGCTGGCGCCCCGGCCCTGGCCTATCTGCGCCAGGGCCGGGGTCTCAGTGAGGCCACCCTGGAGGCCTTCGAGCTCGGCTACGCCCCAGAGCAGTGGGATGGCCTGCTGGGCCACCTGCAGCAGGTGGAGGGGCTGGGCCCGGAGCTGCTGGAAGCCGCCGGGCTGGTGGTGCCCCGCAAGGGGGGGGATGGTTTCTACGACCGCTTCCGCCATCGGGTGATGGTGCCGATCAAGGACCGCCAGGGGCGGGTGATCGGCTTCGGTGGCCGCAGCCTCGATGGCGGCGAGCCCAAATACCTCAACTCCCCCGAAACGGAGCTGTTCGAGAAGGGCAAGCACCTCTTCGGCCTCGAGCGGGCCAGCGCCGCCATCCGCAAGGACGACCGGGCCGTGGTGGTGGAGGGCTACTTCGATGTGATTGCCCTCCATGCCGCCGGCATCACCAACGCTGTGGCAGCCCTGGGCACGGCCCTGAGTAGCCAGCAGATCACCCAGCTCTGCCGCTGCTGTGAGAGCCGCCGCCTGATCCTCAATTTCGACAGCGACGGCGCCGGCGTGCGGGCCGCCCAGCGGGCCATCGGCGAGGTGGAGCAGCTGGCCCTCCAGGGCCAGCTGGAGCTGCGGGTGCTGCACCTGCCGGCCGGCAAGGACCCCGACGAATTCCTCAAGACCCAGGGGGCCGGTGACTATCGCGCCCTGCTGGATCAGGCTCCCCTCTGGCTCGACTGGCAGATCGAGCAGGTGCTGGAGGGCCGCGACCTGGCTCGCCCTGACCAGTTCCAGCAGGCGGTGTCGGCCCTGGTGGCCCTGCTGGGCAAGTTGCCCCAGAGCGCCGTGCGCAGCCACTACCTGCAGCGGGTGGCCGAGCGGCTCAGTGGCGGCCAGGCCCGCCTGGCGCTGCAGCTGGAGGACGATCTGCGCCAGCAGGTGAAGGGCCAGCGCTGGCACGGCCGCTCCCAGAAGTGGGAACAGCCCGGCGAGGCGGGCCTGCGGGAGCGGGCCGAGGCCGAGCTGTTGCGGCTCTACCTGCATTGCCCGGCCCACCGCGCCGCCATCCGGGTGGAACTGCGCCAGCGGGAACTCGACGACTTCGCCCTGCAACCCCACCGCCTGCTCTGGGCAGCCATCAGCTCCCTGGAGGAAGACAACCTCGGCGCCGGCCGGCTGGAGGCGGTCAATCGCGGTAAGGATCCCGGCCTCGATCTGGGGGATCTGGACCTGCCCCGGCTGCTCGCCGACCAGCTGGTGGTGGAGCAGAGCGCCCTGCTGGGTCGGCTGACCCCGCTGCTGGAGCCCAATGAGCTGCAGCGCATGGCCCTCAGCCAGCCCCTGCTGCAACTGCGTGGTGCCGCCGCTGCCCTGGAACGGCAGAAGAGCCTCAAGCGTTGCCGCCATCTGCTCGATGCCTGGAGCAGTCAGCGGCTCGAAACCCTTGAGCGCTGCATCTCCCGTTTGCTGGAGGAGGAACGGCAGGAGGCGCGGGCGACCGTCTCAGGCCTGGCGCCTTTGAGCGACATGGAAGTGCGGATCGAGGCCCTCTTCGCCGAGCTCAATGGCGACGCCCTGCGCTTCCAGGCGCTCTACTACAACGAGCGCAAACATCTGGAGCACCTTGATCTCCAGCGCCGGGCCGCCTACGGGGAGGTGCTGGCCCAGCCGGCGGCCTAATCCGCCGCACCGCTAATCCACAACAACATTATCTATATGTAAGGCCTCATTCGTTTCGCTGAGCTTGATGTTTAACGAACTTTCTCGTTTCATTTATAATGGGCCGTAAGGGCCTGTCTCTTTTGCTCGGCGTTTCTCGCAATTCCTATATCCTTGTCTTGACCGATAAGCATGCATAAGATGTCTCCGCGAGGTGCATCTTTCGCGCCAAATAATCGAGCCATGTTCGCAAGGAAACGAGCGCTGGAGCCGTACGTTAGGTTAGAGCCATCTATCGGGAAACCCCAGGCGTCAATGACGAAGAAGCCATGACGCCTGAGGATCCTTTCAAAAGGAAACTGAAAGATTGGTGTCACATGAGTTGGATCGCCAAGGACGTCAAACTGCTTGAGATTCCCAGTCAACAAATACCTAACCCTGGCCTCAACCGAGTGAACATTTGGGGTGGTTAGCATTATTGACCCATTTGGTCTCAGTAACCTCGAAAGCTCTAGGAGGAGTTGCCCAATGTTTTCAATGTGTTCTATAACCTCTACAGCGAGAGCAAAATCAACTGTTCCTGCCTCAAGTGGGACACTGAAGTTGTCTAGATCACACTCAAAGAAATTGATGCCCCCCTTGAGATTCAAGGGGGGGGCGATGTCTACACCGTAGAGATTCTTGAATCCAAGTGTACGTAGTCTGACAAGAAGTGCACCAGTGCCGCAGCCGACATCAAGAATCTTAGCATCTCTTTCGGGAGCTAGCTTGATCAATCGCTCTGCCACGAATTCATGCACTTTGCCCGATGTCCTTTCGGAGAGGTCCACAAATGTTCGGTTGTTGTGTTTTGAAAATTGCTGCAGACGTTAATACGCTCACACATATCAATCCTAACATGGCTTCTTTATCTGGCCTTCTCCATCCCCTTCCCCCCAGCTTTGCCCTGATGTCCGTGCCTCCGCTGCCGTCTCGCCTCGCCACTTTCTCCTGGAGCAGCCTGCTGGTCCTGGTGGGTTGCCTGGTGCCGCTCCCCCAACCGGCCCTCGCCCAGAGCCAGACCCAGGCCCAGAGCTGCCCCTGCAGTTGCGCCCAGCCGAGCCTGGGGCTGATCGGCCCCGATGGCCTATGTCAGTGTCCCTGCGCCTCAGTGCCGATTCCAGGCATCAGCGAGGAAACCCTGGCCGGGCCACCCAAGCCCCCCAAGGCAGGTGGTCCTGAGCCCACCTGGAACGTGGAACCGGGCTTTGATGGCGGCTTTGATGACGGCTTCGGTGATGGTTTCGGCGGGCCTTTCTGGGGTGGCTGGTGGTGAGTTCACCAGAGATCCAGCAGGTGGGGCAGCATGCCCGCACTGCGAAAACCCTCGATCAGCTCAATGATCGCTGCAATCCAGATAAACCAAATGTCGCTCAGGATATGGCGTCTAAATAGGCGTGGATTGCTGCTCCAGCTGGCCGGCTCGCTGTAGAGCTCCAGCCGCGGCCAGAACCGCGGCACCCTTTGCCGGTATTGCCGGTAGGCCTCGCCAAACAGCTCTTCGAGCCGGCGCTCTTCCCTGCCCATGATCCCCGGGTAATAGAGCCCGAAAATCGCCAGGAACAGCAGCGGGTAGGTGAGCGTTTCGGTGGTGAGTCCCACCCCCACTAGGCCGATGCAGCTGAACACGTAGAGGGGATTGCGGCAGATCGAGTAGGGCCCTTCGCTCACCAGCTGACCGTCCTTGCGGCCCGAGATGAAGAACGAGCACCAGATCCTGCCTGCGGCTCCGACGGCAGCCAGGGCCAGGCCGATGCTGAAGAGGAATATGGCAACGGGCTCCTGATGGGCTTCCCAGCGGCTCTCGGTCAGTGCCACCACCAGAAAGGCCAGCACCGCTATCAATCGCGACAGTCCGGTGCGCTGCTGCTCCCACCAGGTCTTACC
>NZ_JAGQCR010000058.1:0-14771 GCF_024346295.1 Cyanobium sp. BA20m-14 | reverse complement strand
GATCAGAAAGCCCTTATCGCGCAGGTAGTGGTTGATCTCACCATTAACGAATGGCCTGGCGTAGGCGATGAAGTTGGAGCTGCTGCGGTTCACCCGCTTGCAGTCGTAGCGGCGTGATGCCTTGATCAACCCGATTGCTGCCAGCTGCTCGAGGTCTTCTTTGGGATGGCCGGTGCGGCGGGCGTAGTTGGCCGCCACCTTGGTTGCAAATGGCAGATGCTCAACCACCAGGGCATCGGCAGTGGCATGGGGCGAGCGACAGCGATCCAATCGCCGCGTTGCGATCGCGCTGGTGCGCACCGGTGTCGGCTGGTGCGGCCTTGGGTGGTGCTGGGCGTGAGTAGAGGTCATGACGGGACAGAAGTTGTGAAAAGGAGGCTCTGTCTCTCCCTCAGCGGGAGAAGAGCAGGGGCCTAGGAGTTGCCTTGCCCTGGCCTCGCCAGTGGCGGTTTTGCAGCCAGATCACCCCCTGACAGAAGGCATCCACCAGGTCGTCATGGGCGGCATTGGGAAAACCCAGCAGCTCAGTGATCAAGTCGTCGTTGCCAGGGCCAAATCCCAGTTGGCCGGCCTCAAGCAAGGGGGCGACGGCATGGGCGCGGCTGACCTTGCTGCCTACTGGCCGCACTGCGATTAGTCCAGGGATCTGGCGTTGGAGCAGCTGACAGACCGCCGGGCCGTTAGCGGCGTCCTCAACCAGCACGGCATCAGGCGTCAGCCCCCGCTGGTTGAGATCAGCAAGGGTGTGGGTGAGGAACTTCACCACCCCCGGCAGATCGAGGCGCTGGTGCTGGCTCCACAGCACGGTGATCGCACCACCTGCGGCCTCTTCTGCCGCCGGACTAGTTGGCACGTGCGTACGGGATGACGCTTTAGGTGGCAGCAGTGCCGCGCTGCGGTGCAGCTGCAGGCCCTGGGCCAAGCCGTCTACGGCTGGATGACGACTGGTGCAGTCGCTGTGGAGCCCCAGCAGCACAAAGCCGCAGTAGTCGTTCCCGTCCCCTCCCTTGAAGCTCAGATCGCAGCTGAGCACCAAGGGGGAGAAGGTCTGCTGGCCCTTGGCGCGGCGCAGCCACTGCCGCTGGAACAGCAGACCTTCCGCTGGAGAAGGCCGCTGCTGGTAGAGAGCGTTCCACCAGTAGCTGCCGGCGCGGATCCTGATCTGCTCCAGCTCAGCCAGGGGAAACCGCTCGGGGCAAAGGGGCTCCCCGGGTTGGCGCCAGTCCGGCTCGAGCGTGCAGGTGGCGGCGAAGTGGAGCTGCTGCTCGGGCGGCTCGCAGGTGGCCGGCAGGTTGAGCAAATGCCAGTGCTGCGGGGCGTCGCCGCTTTCCTGTTCCAGCAGCCAGCCGATCAGGTCGTCCTGATGCCAGCGGGTCAGCACCACCACCTGGGCGGCTCCGGCATTGCCGTTCACCCCTGGTTCAGATCTGGTTAGCCAGACGGATTGGAACCACTCGATCAGTTTTTGGCGTTGAGCTGCGGAGTTGGCATCTTCTGGGCCCTTGTAGGGGTCATCAATGATCCCGAGGGCATAGCCCTTGCCCGTAAATGGTCCCCGAACGCCAGCAGCAATGCAGCCGCCGCGATCAGGGGTGAGCCAGTTACCAACGGCGGTGGAGTCCTTGGAGAGGGGATGACCAACCGCGCGGTAGTAGTGCCTCGCTTCTCGGCTATGGGCATAGGCCAGCTCGGCTGAATAGGAAGCAATGGCGCAGAAGCGTGTTGGGTAGCGGCTCACCTAGTAGGCGGGAAACAGCTTGGAAACCAGAAGCGATTTCCCCAAGCGCGGCGGGCAGCAGACGATCAGGCGGTTGAGCTGGCCATCGGCCACCCGCTGCAGCAAGGCGATCAGTCGCTCGGCCCAGGTGTGGAAGGCGTAGCTCGGGTAAGCCTCGCTGATGAAGTTGCGAAACAGGCCTGGGGCGGCCTCCTTCGCAGTGAACCGGGAGGGATCGGGGGCACCAAGTAGGCCCCAATCGGCCCAGAGATCAGATCCCGGATCCAGCAGCAGGCCGGCCATCAGCTTCTGCTCCCTGCCGCCTGCCCGTCTGGTGCCTTGAGGGGAGCGCGCAGCAAGCCGCCGATCTCGGCGATGACCCGGAAGGCGCCAACAGCTGCTGAAAACTGCTCAGCATCCATGGCCCGGCGAGCGCAGTCATTGAGGGCAAAGATCTGCTCGGCCTGGTGCCGGCGGCGATCGGAGATCAGCTCCTCGACCATCCGCTCGCGGGCGAGGTTGAGGTAGCGATTGATCGTCTGGCTGTTGGTCACCCCCCAGCTTTCACGAGCTTTTTCGTAGATCAGCGCCAGAGGAATGCGCTGGGCGATCCACAACTGCCCCTCAGCCACGCGGCGCTCCACCTCCAGTCGTGACGGCCGGGGCGGTGGCTGGGCCGCATGTCCCTTGGTGCGACGCGGTGGGTTGGCATGCCCGATCGGCCGGGCGGGATCGGTAGGTTCGTAGATGGGCTGGCCGTTGTCGTCCTCCGCGCTGGCGGCAGCGCGCAGCTCCTCCACCGGATCAGCAGCGCTGCAGTTGTGGGCGCGCGTCGGCATCAGCTCAGAACGGCAGAGGCTGGGTCTTCGGGGGGCGGATGGTCCAGAAGGGCTTGCCGCGCTTCTCCGTGGCGCTGCCCTGCTGGATCGCCGCTTCCTTGGCGGACTTGAGCTGCTGCTCGATCTGCTGCACCACCGGTGGGAACTCGTAGCTCAGGCGCCCGGTGCTGTGGGCAAAGGCCCAGTCGTTGTGGGAGAAAGACGGATCCAGCTGGCCGGTGGCCATCGCCGTGTTGAGGGCCTCCAGGAGCGGCTCGAGCTGCTGATCCAGCTCCTTCTGTTGCGCCTTGATCGCGGTGACCGCGTCCAGCAGATCATCGAGATCAGCCTCAGTTACCGCACCGGCGACTGGAGCTTGGGGAGCAGCAACAAGCAGGAGGTCCGCCATCGAGGAACATCAGAACAGTTGCCCGGATGATTCCGAGCCCGCTGAGTCTAGCGGCCAGCATCTACAAGCCAGTTTGCTGAGCTGGCTCTCGTTGATCCTTGCTCTCAGAAGGGCCTGTGAGTGGAGCAGTAGCGGCTCCAGGCGGCGGCCCAGGCGCTCAGGCACTTCTCACGGCTGTAGAAGGTGCTGCAAAAGGCCTCGCCGGGCTTGCTCCAGATCGTCTGGCCCAGCTCGTAGTGATTGCCCTGGGAAGCTTCCAGCACCATGTAGCCGCCCAGCTGGGCGGCGGTGGAGTAGGGCCGGCCGTGGGCCGAGAGGGTCTTGAGGTCGTAAAGCACCCGCACCTCGTGGCCACGGCGCTCACTCAGGGCCCGTGAGACATAGGCGCCGTCAAAGGCCCCCGCCACGTTGCGAATGAGGCAGCAGCTGAGCCGTTCGCTGGCGATCACCTGCACCTCGTCCCAAAGCGGCAGCTGCAGCAGCGGCAGGATCCAGTCCCGGTACTGGTGGTGCCCGCACAGGGTCTCGGCGTCCAGCAGAGCTTCTCTGGTGCTCTTGCCCGCCAAGAAGCGGGCCTGGCTGTAGTACTCAAGGGCTGCGTGCACGGTGGTGCCGCGCGGCTCCCAGATCGACCGCTTGGCCTCGATCGAGCGCTTGGCGTAGTCGCTCAGGCCATGGGCCAGCACGCCGGTGATCGACACCGGGAACAGGTGATCGCCGAGCCAGTACCGGTGAGCTGCCTCATCCCGCCAAAGGCCGGGGATGGGGTCAAGCCAGGTGGAGGTGGTGGTGGTCATGGCCGTTTCAGTTGTGACGCGGCGTGACGATGGGCGTAACAGCCGAGATCGCCTGCCTGTAGTGGCTTCTGGGGGTGCCTGTAACGATGTAACCCTTTTTCAGATATAGAGGCATTAGCAAGCAGCAGCGTCTGGTTGAGAAGGTGTCAATTCGTCTTTGAATTCATAGGGGGCTCTATGTGATCCCTGAGGCGTTACATCGTTACGGATGCACAGATCGCTAGCGGTGCATGGGATCTGGGCGTTACCGCTGCTGTTATGTCTGGCCGTTTTGTAACGGCAGCTGGTTACAGCACGCTCAGGGGAATGGCGACTGCACGGCTGACCATGCCGGCGCCACAGAAGCGCACCGCTCCTGCCCGTTGCGCACCGCCCAAGCGCAACAGCACCACAGGCCAGCTGTTCTGCCAGGCGGTATCGACGAGGAAGTGCTCAATTGCCTTGGCGGTGTTACTCACCAGCAGGCGGTCCTGATCCACCCGCAGTCCATGGCGCCCCAGGGTCTGGGTGGCCAAGCCCGCGCTGACATCGAGGCAGGTGTTGTGGCAGGCGGCCAGCTCCACCAGTTCACCGATCGTGCGGGTGACGGGCTTGTCGTCGGTCTCCACCCGCACCTGGCGCTGCAGAATCGTCTGGATGCAGCGGGCCTCGTCTGGCACTTCGGTGCTCTGGCTGTAGCTCTCCCAGTCGTGGCAGGCAATGCAGTGCTCGGCCTCCTCCTGGGTGGGGACGGAATCACTGAGCAGCGACCAGGCGCCGGCCATCAAGGTGCCGTACTGATCACCCAGGCGCTGGGAGTCGAAGTGGCGTGCGGCGGCAGAGGAGAAGACCACCACCGATTGGCGGATCACCGGGATCAGCGAAACGGTGCGAGCGATCAGCCGCCGCGCCAGCTCAGGGGTGACGTGGTGCTCGAGATCGCGATCGAGATTCTGCCAATGGGCTTCTCGCTCCTCCTTGCCCATCTCGTTGGGGCTGCGCAGGGTGAGCTGCGCGAAGCGGCTCTTGTCCGCCCCCTGCTTGAGGGCGGTGGCGATCGATGACATCAGAAACATCGAGCGCACCCGGAAGCGGCTGACATCCCCACTAGGGGAGCCCTTGAGCATCTCGGCGCTGCTCTCGCTGCTGGCAACCCGTGCCAGCGAGAGGATCGCCTGCATCCGCTGCTGGTCGCCCTTCTCGTTGCTCTCGGCCTCATCAAAGACCACCGGAACGGCATCCGAGCAGATGGTCTGACGCAGGCCCGCCTCGGTCGTGGCGCCCACTACCACCAGGCTCAGATCGCCGAGCAGCGGTGCCACGAAGCGATCGAGGATCTGGCTCTTGCCCGATCCGGCGCCGGCAGTGAGCCAGATATGGGGCCGCCAGCGCAGGGCGCCGCAGATCGGAGCCAGCACCACCCAGCCGAGCAGGAGGGTGCCTGAGGCCGGCACCTCCCAGCGGAAGCGGTTGGCGATGCCCACGATCATTCCGGCCTCCGCCACGCTCAGGGGCTCCACTCCGCAGGGGCCCTCCAGGCGCTTGAGCCGCTGATAAATGAACCGTGAGCGAAAGGGCCTGGTGATCGGGTGCTCACCCTCAGGAGTGATCAGGCGATCGCCCAGGTGCAGCACGGTGCGGCCCTCATCCCACCAGGCCCCGCGGCCGCGGATGCGCTCCACCGCAAAGATCCCCATCGCGGCGGAGCTCTTGTGCAGATCGCTGGCCGCCGCCGGCCAGTTCACCCCGGTGCGGCTGGGGTAGAGGCTTTCCCAGTACTCCAGCGGCGCCAACGCCACCAGGTGGGTGGCGGTGTGGCAGCCGCGGGGAAGCCGGATCACCTGGCCGGTGCTGGCGGGCTGGTAGAAGTTCGCGTCGGCGTCGTAGCCAAGGCAGAGGAAGGGTGCTGCCGGCCTGGAGGCCGCTGCAGGGGCAGGCGGTGGTGGGGCACCATCGCCGCTGCCGCCATCGCATCGGGCATCAGGCGCCGTCCATGGCTGAACCGCTTTGGCTAGCTGACGTGCGGCCTGCCGAGGCGTCCAGTCGGCGTCGGCCAGGTCCCAGCCTTGCGGCAGGTCCGACGGCAGAGCCACCAGTTGCAGCTGGCAGTCGAGGGGATGCAGCAGGGCGGTCAGGTTCTCCATTGCCGCTAGGCCGTCGGCATCGGCATCGGGCCAGAGCGTCACCGAGCGGCCGGCCAACGGCGTCCAGTCCGCCTTGGCGATCGCCTTGGATCCATTGGCCCAGCTCAGCACCACGTGCTGCGGGAACAGACGGGTAGCCGCATCGGCGGTTCCTTCTCCTTCCACCACCAGCACGGGCGCTTCTGGTCGTTGGCCCAGGCCCGGCAGGCCGTAGAGCGGACGCGGTGCGGGCCAGTCGCAGGAGAAGGCATCGCGGCGGCTGGGGCGATGCCAGTCCCCATCCAGCCAGACGCGATGCAGGAAGGCCTTGCCGCCGCTGCGCAGCCGGATCCGCTGGATCCAGAACAGCACCTCCCCGGCGCCGTTGCGGTAAGCCCATTGGGCGGTGGCGCCGCGGTTCAACGGGGGCGGTGGGGCATCGGCAGGGGGCTTCTCGGGCATGCGCCAGGGCTTGCCGTTGCGATTGCAGCTCTGGCTGGGAATGCTGGCGTTGTCGTCAGGCACCAGACCAAGGAAGCCCTCCACCTGCCGGGCGGCCTCCACAAAACTCCAGCCCTGCCGACGCATGAGCAGGTCGATGCCGGAGCCGGCACCACCGCGCTGGTCCTTGCCGCCGCACTGATTGCAGAACCAGGAGCCGCTGCCGTCTTTGTCGTCAAAGCGGTAGCGATCCGTGCCGCCGCAGAGTGGGCAGGGCTGATGGCGATCGCTCAGCTCCGCGTCGCTCAGCCCTGCTAGTGCCGCAAGGATCTCCGGCCAGCGGCCCCGAGCCGCAGCAATGGCATCGGCCATGGGATGTCGCTCACCAGCCCTGGCTGGCAAGCGCCTGATTACCCGTAGAGCCGCGATCAGGCGCGGGAACCAGGGACTCACGGTGGATCACAGCGTCGAGCACCTGGCGCAGGGCGGCTGAGCGACTCAGGGAGCCGTGCCGACGCCGCGCATCAAGCCAGGCCAGTTGCTCTTGGGTGATCGAGACACTCACCGGCAGGGCGTAGTCAGACATGGGAACTCCGCTCGTGAACTACAGCCTAATGCTTTAGGCCAGCTCTCGCTAGGCTGAGCCAAAGAAGGATAGAGGCTAGTTACTGTCCTGATCGCCTGTAATCCCAGTGGCCCCGATCGTCCTGCGCGACTACCAGCAGCAACTGCTGGCCGATCTCCGCGCCGCCCTCAAGCTCCACCGCCGGGTCTGTGCGGTCATGCCCACCGGTGCGGGCAAGGGCCAGACCATCGGCGCCATCGCCCGCGGCGCGGCCAGCAAGGGCCGGCGGGTGCTGGTGCTTGCCCATCGGGCTGAGCTGATCGAGCAGCTCACCGGCACAGTGCGGGCCTGGGGCCTGGAGCCCGATGTGATCGCCCCCGGCCACCGGATCCAGGGGCGGCAGGTGGCGGTGGGCTCGGTGCAGACCGTGGTCCGGCGGCTAAAAGCCCTGCCGGCGCCGGATCTGATCATTCAGGACGAGGCCCACCACCTGGTGGCAGGCAACGTCTGGGGCCGGATCATCGAGGCCTGGCCAGGCGCCCATCTGATCGGAAAGACCGCCACCCCCGAACGCCTCGACGGCAAAGGGTTGGGCGTAGAGGCCGGCGGCTACTTCGAGGCCCTAGTGCTCGGGCCCTCAGCGGCCTGGCTGGTCGAACAGGGCTGGCTGGCCCGGCCCAAGGTGTTCTCCTGGCCAGGGGCGCGCAACAGCAAACTGCGGCGCCGGCATATGGGCGAGTTCGACCTGGAGCAGGCGGCACGCGCCTTTGGGGATCGGGCCGCCATTGGCGATGCGGTGTCGCACTACCGCCGCCGGCTCTACCCCGGCACGGCAATTGTTTTTTGCTGCACCATCGAGCACGCCGAACAGATTGCCGCGACCTTCCGCAGTGCGGGAATTCGGGCCGCCTCGGTGAGTGGCAGCACCCCGACCGAAGAGCGCAAACGCCTGATCGCCGGGCTCGGCACCGGCGATGTGGAGGTGCTCAGCAGCTGCATGATCATTTCTGAGGGCACCGACATCCCTTCAGTGGGTGGCGCGATCCTGATGCGTCCCACCGCTTCCCTGAGCCTCTACCTGCAGATGGTCGGCCGGGCCCTGCGGCCCGCAGCTGGGAAGCAGGAGGCCGTGATCCTTGATCACGTCGGCAATGCCCATCGCCACGGCCTGCCGACCGATGAACGCGAGTGGAACCTGGCCGGCCGCCGCCGGCGTGAGGGTGTCTCGATTCCGATCAAGGACTGCCCGCACTGCTTCTGCAGCTGCCCCAGCGCGGTACAGGTCTGCCCTGACTGCGGCCATCTGTTCCTGGCTGACGAACGAGATGAGCAGCGCCGCGGACTCCAGCAGATTGAGGGTGAACTAGTTGAAGTCACGGGCGCAGCCCGCCACCGGCCCAAACCCAAGCCCAACCAGCAGCAGAGGCCCCGGCGCACGCACCCGGCAGCTGGCTGCCGGACCTTCGAGCAGCTGCTGGAGCGGGAGCAAGAGCGGGGCTACAAGCAGGGCTGGGCCAGGTATGTCTGGGCTGCCAGGCAGCGCAGCGCTTAATGCCTGACTGGCTTGCCGCCTGCTCCCAGGAGTTCAGCCTCCAGGCCCAGCTGTTGGGCCGCCGCGACAAACGGGGCATCCAGGCTGCAGAGGGTGGCGCCACGGCCGCTGGCGATTGCTAGGTGCAGGGCATCGGCCGCTCGCAGGGACGTGCTCCAGCCGCGCAAGCAGGCGTTGGCGTTGCGGAAGTCCTGCGGCTCCAGTTCCAGCATCAGCAGGCCTGGCGCCAGGCTGCGCTCAAACCCCTGCAGCACCGTCTCGGCTTGCGCCTGGCTCAGTGCCTTGGTGCGCACCTTCAGGCCGAGGGCGGAATGGAGCTCGGTGACACTCCAGGAGCTGATCGCCAGCGGTGCACTGGCTTCAGTGAGAAACGCCGTTGCCGTGGCGGAGTGCGCTTCCGGCGTCAGCACCGCCAGCAACACGCAGGTGTCGATGTAGAGCATCAGGCGCCGGACTCATCCCGCAACGCCCGCATGGTCTCCACGCCGCTGGTCGGCTGCTCGGGCAACGAGCCACGCAGGGTTGCGAGCTGGGGCAGCAGATCACGCACGCTGCAGCGCGGCACCAGCTCGGCGATGGCTTTGCCGCGACGCGTGATCACCACCGCCTGCCCAGCCTCCACAGCATCCAACAGGCTGGAGAGCTGGGTCTTGGCTTCCGCCACCGTCACCTGCACCATGGCCGTTGACCATCTGGATGACCAACTCTAGGGCGGGCTGATGGCCCGGCAACAGGAGGCATGGCCTCCTCCCCCAGCGAACACGAAATTCAGCAGCGCATCCGCCTGGCCTGCGGCCGCGGGCGGGTACGGCTCTGGCGCAACAACACCGGTGCCCTGGTCGACCAGCAGGGGCGCTTCGTGCGCTTTGGGTTGTGCAAGGGCAGCAGCGACCTGATCGGTCTGCGCTCGCTGGAGATCACGCCTGAACTGGTCGGTCAGCGCATTGCCCAGTTCGTTGCCCTGGAGATCAAGACGGGTTCCGGAACCGTCAGCCCCGAGCAGCGGGCATTTCTGCTGCTGGTGCAGCAGCTTGGCGGCTTGGGCTCGGTCTGCCGCTCGATTGCAGAGGCTCAAGCCGTCCTGGACCTGAATCCCATGGCCGGGTCGGTCCAATGAACAGGCCCGAACTCCGCAAGCAGCTGCAGGCCTTGGCCCGTCGCTATCCCGGCATCCACCCATACACGATAGTCCTCCGCTTCCAGGCCCAGACGGGCCGGGTTCTCACCGTTCAACAGGTCAAACAGCTCTTGGCCGAGCCAGGAAATAACCGAGACCAGCCTGCCAAGCTGTAACAAGCTATGGCTAGCAGTGCCAAGCAGCGCTTAGGATCGGGCTATGGCACAAGCAAAGAAGCCCGTCAAGCGCACCTACCAGGCCGTCCTTGACTGGCAGGACGAGTCCCGAAGAGCCTTTGGGAAGATGCTGCTCAACTGGCGGCGCCGTAACGGCTGGACCCAGTACACCGCATGTGAATGGGGCACAGAAGCCGAGTTTGAGGTGATTTCCTACGGGAATCTCTCGGTGATCGAGCAGGGCAAGGCCGGCGAGCTGCGCCAGAAGGCCTTCTTTCAGCTCGAGGAGCTCAACCGTCGCCTGGCGGAGAAGGACTGGGGACCGGTCAAGTCCCAGCGGTTGAAGGACCAGCTGAAGGATGCGGAGCCCCTACACGGCGATGACGACAAGCTCTGGGATGCCGTGGACTTCTGGAGCTGCTACATCGGCTATGTGCCGGTGCCCAAGGCCTTTCAAGCAGCGCCCGCGCCGACCCTGACCTCGAAGCGTGCCGAGGAGATCTGTCAGAAATGGCGCCAGCATGTGCGCCGCGTGATCAAGGAAGGCGGTCTCGACGTCACCCAAGCCCTGGAGCAGCTGGTCAAGGGTGCACCGAAGGAGCACCAGAAGCGTTTCTCAGAGGTGCTGGCCATCGACGACTACAGCTCGGTTGAGCTGGCTCAGCTCTGGGTGGATGGCGAGGAGTTCCTTCCCGAGCAGTGGATCGGCGCCTGGGAGCAGAAAGCGCTGGGTGCCTGATCGGACCGCTCTGGCGGACGCAACCAGGGCCGACCTGGACGATTGCAAGCAAAGTCTGGGGTTGCGCCTAGCGTTAGCAAGCCGCTAAGCTCAGGCCAGCGGGCACAAGCCCGGCTCTCTGATGTCATGACCCAAACCCCCGCACGCGCAGGCGTGCCAACCGACGCCCTCCCGTTGCTCGACGAAAAAGGCAGCGCCGAGCGCGCCCTTACAGCCGCCCTGGCCTCGTTCCAGGAGCAGGTGCAGGCCGTTCCTTCCCTTGATCTAGCTGCTGTAGTCGAAGCAGCCAGACCGGCCTTTGCCTCGGGCATTGCCTTCAGCGTCCAGCTGGTCGACATCCACGGCCGCAACAAGTTGCGGGTCACGGTGATGCACTCCGGTGGAGCTGAAGTCACCAGTGAGGAGTGGGCCGACGAAGTCGACGACCTGCTGCGGGCCTCCGGCTGGATGCTGGCCATGCTGCTGGGCATCCCTTTGGCCAAACAGGCTCAGCCTGTAGAGCCTGAGAAGAAAGGGGCAAAGAGCCTCGCATCTGTCGGGGTTACTGGTGCTCCGGCTGGGCCTGAGCCCAGCAAGGAGAAAGAGGCTGCCCCAGTAGTTGACATCGATGTCGCTCTGGAGCCGCTCACGCCCCAGGAGATCGAGGCCACCCACCAGCGGATCCTTGCCCTGCCCCAGGCAGCACGCCAGGAGCTGACCAAGGCGTTCCGCGAGCACTTCCAAGTGCCGCGCAATGCCCGCTCCATCGGTGATCGCATCAACCAGCACCAGCACGCCGCCTTCGTCGACCACTTCCTTGAGGAGTGCGTGGGGCACGGCCTCGATGACGCCGCGACGCCGGTGGAGCCGTGAAAGGCCTTCGTCGCTACGGCGAGCAGCCACGCTCGGCCGCCGGTCGCCACTTCATCCAGACCCAGGTGCGCACAGATGTGTACCTGCGAGTCCGCGAGGTGATGGAGCGCCACAACCTCTCGGCCAGCGGGGCAGTGCATCACCTGCTGCGCGAACGCTTTGGTCTGCCGCCCCTGCCTCCTTTCGATCAACAGCCCATTTCCACCGTTCACCCCGTTTCAACCCATGGCTAAGGACATCTTTCGTACCCCCCTCGCCGAAGTGCGCTGGGCCCATCTGATCACCCCCAGGCATCAGCTCGACAAGAGCAAGCCCAAGGCCTGGACGGCCGACCTTCTCCTTCCCAACAGCGATGAGAGGGCCCAGTCCTTCCTGCTAGCGATGGAAGACCAGTTCATCGCCCTGCACGGCAGCCGCAAGCGCCGCGCCGAGAAGGGCTTCCCTTGGAAGCCCGACAAGGAGAAGCCCAGCGAGATCACCGTGGTGCGCTTCAAGGTGCCGCAGTTCCAGCGCCGTGACGGCTCCCACTCCGAGGGGCCCCGCATCGTCGATGCCAAAAAGCAGCCCTGGGATGGGGCCGCCATAGGCAACGGCTCCAAGGTGGTCGTCGCCTTTGACATCTACGACTGGGACGGGGAGAACGGCTGCGGCATGACCTTCCAGCCCCGTGCTGTTCAGGTCGTCGAGTTCGTGCCCTACGAGCAGGTCGATCCCACCGACGGGTTTGAAGAAGTCGAGGGCTACACCACGGGTGCGGACAACGGATCCGCTTGGGCTGTTAAGGACGACGACGAGGCCCCCTTCTGATGGGTTCACCGCACGTCCGCAGTAATGGGGCCTTCGGGCCCCGCCCCCAGCTGCCGGCCTTCTGCCGAACCCGCCGGCCCACCGTCATGGTCACGGTTTCCAGCCTGGCTGGCTTGCGCGCTCTGGCGCTGCTGGGCCTGGCATTTCAGCTCAGCACCCTGCTGCTGGTGCTCGCCGGGCCCGTGCCACCGCGGCCGCTGGCCAGCACCAACACCGTCTTCCACTCCGATGCCAGCGCTGACGCCGGCGAAGTTCCCGCCGTCACACCGCTCTCAGACCAATGAACACCACAACGACGCCGTTCCATCCCGCTGCACCTCTCGTCTCGATGAATCACCCCGCTCTGGTCTCCCGTTCCTGGAAAGGCACGCCGATCTCCCTCCGCACCAGTGATGGCTACGTGAATGACACGGCCATGTGCAAAGCCAACAACAAGCAGTGGTCGAAGTACCGGGAAAGCGACCGCTGCCAGACCTATCTGGATGCCCTCGCTGAAACCTCCGTAATTCGGATGTTTGACCTGATCGAGTCCCGCCAAGGCCAGGGCGGCGGCACCTGGGTCCATCCCCAGGTCGCAGTCGACCTGGCCCGCTGGATCAGCGCACCGTTTGCGGTGTGGATGGATGGCTGGTTTCTGGAGAGCGTCCAGCAGGCGCAAAGGGCACCGGCAGAAACGAGCCCACCGCGGCTGCGGGAGGTCGATGTGATCGCCCTGGTGGAGCGCAGCATCGGGCTATTCGAGCGGCTGGGTGGACTCGACCAGCGCGACCAGCTCCTGTTCAAGGACATCGTCCGCAGCAACATTCTCACTGCAAGCTCAGGGGGCTCTACCCGGCACTCCTGTCGACGACGAGCTGACCCTCAGCGATGCCTGGCTGGAAGTGTTCCAGGAGGCGCTGCCGCGCGCCAAGTACCGCTCTGCAGGGATGCTGGTGGCCGAGGCCTACCGGACAGACTTCGGCCAGGAGCCGCCGCTTCGCCAGCAGTTCGTTGACGGGGCCCCGCGTCAGGTCAAGAGCTACCGCCGCTCCTGGTTGGTCGACACGCTCAAGCGCTTCCGCGATCAACTGGCCGGAGGCTGATGGACACCCAGGTAACGACCACTCGCCAGCGGGTCTGGGTGACAACGGCAGAGGCCTGCACTGCCCTGGGGATGAGCCGCGAAACCCTCCGCCAGCTGCGGTTGCGAGGGGTGCTCACCCCGGGCAAGCACTACCGCCGCTGGGGCTGCACCCAGGGTCGGGGGCCGCTCCAGTGGCACCTAGAAAACGTGGAGGCGAGCATCACTGGCTGGAGCCGGCGGCATCTGCAGCACTGAAAACCACCAACCGGACGTAGAGTCATGTCTCTACGGGTGGCCGGGAACGGCCCAGGGCGCTCCTTGACACAGTCCAAGGCTCAAGGTCGTTCAGCTGACGCCAGCCAGCACTTCCCGCAGGCGATCCGCCGCTGGGGGAACAGCCTGGCGGTAAGGCTCCCGGCCGATTGCCTGCGTCAGGCCGGGCTGCAAGAAGGCGATGAGATCGACATTGTCATTGGACCAGACGGCCGCCTGAGCCTGGAGCCTCTGCGCAGGCTGGATCGCTCTGCTCTGGCCAGTGATTTGCGTCAACTGCAGGCCACCATGGCTCTCACCCCTTCGGTGATTGAGGAATGCCGTAGCGGTGAACGCTGGTGACGCTGACCCATCGATGATCTATCTCGACACCAGCGTCGTGGTGGCTCTGCTGACCCCGGAAGAGAGCAGCTCGCGCGCCCTCGACTGGTTTGCGCAGTCCCGCGAACCCTTAATCAGCAGCGACTGGCTGATCACCGAAACCCACAGCGCCCTGGGGATGAAGCAGCGCCTTCACGGCCTCAGTGCGGAGGCACGCCTGGCCGCTGGGGACCAATTCGAGCGCCTGCTGCAGGGCGGAGTTGAACTGCGCTCGCTCGATCGCGGCCGCTTCCGTCAGGCGGCCGAGCTGCTCCAGGATCCGGCCCTCGGCCTGCGGGGTGGTGACGCCTTGCATTTGGCGGTGGCGCTGCACAGCCGCTGCACCCAGCTGGCCAGCTTCGATATTCGGATGCAACAAGCGGCACAGACACTGGGCCTAATGTCCGCCCTCACGTAGCCCGATGGCCAGCAAGCGCAGCCTCAACAGAGGCTCACGCTCCTACCGAAGAGTGGCTTGTCTTGCAGGCTCAAGCCAAGAAGTTGCAACCACAGGAGAGATCTAGTAGCGAATGGCCGGCGCAGATCCAAGTTTCTCTAGGCAAAGATTTATGGCTATGAATAATATCTTCGGCTCCGCAGCAAGGGCCAAGAACAATGGTTCTATTACCGTTGCAATGGGCAACTGCATTGGAGTGCATTATCCTTCGTACACTTGGGCTGCAGAGGCTTGTGCGGTAGTGACCTTTGACAAAGCGAGTAGCACTTTAGGCACCAATTAGCATTAGCAGCATTAGCAGCATTAGTCGTCCATTTTGAATCATGACAAGACTAGACGCAAGAAACCTTTTGACTGCTGCTTTTGTTGTAGCGGCAATTGTCACGAGTGGAGGTATCACAAATGATGTTTACGCCGAGGATGCATGGGTAGTATGCACCTTTAATTCAACAAAAGAGGACTGCTCACTGGCAGGCAGTCCATCCTCATTCACTGTTACTTATCGATCAGACCATAAACAAATATC
>NZ_JAGQCR010000057.1:0-15125 GCF_024346295.1 Cyanobium sp. BA20m-14 | reverse complement strand
GGGGCGATGACGGCCAGCTCAGTGCAATCGCCGTGGGCAACTACGCCAACGATGACCACTATCCCGGGCCCGATTGGCCCCTGGCCTCCAAGAGTTGCCGTTGGGGTGGCCGTTGGAGCGGCACGCCCTTCACCATTCCCTACGGTGCCCTGGTGAGCGCCGGGGTCGACAACCTATTGGCGGCCGATAAGGCCACCAGCACTAGTCACATGGCCAACGGCGCTACCCGCCTCCAGCCCCTGATTCTCAATACGGGCCAGGCAGCTGGTGCGGCAGCAGCGCTCTGTATCCGGATTGGCTGCCTGCCGGCGGAATTGGCGCCCCGGCTGCTGCAGGAGGCCCTGATCGGTGATGCCCTCGCCCCGGCCGGGCCGATGCCCCTGTGGGACACCCCCTGGCACCATCCGGATTGGGCGGCCCGTCAGCGGGCCGCCTTGCGGGATCCGGCCCTGCTTGGCGCAGGCGGCAGCCTGCAGGGCTGGCCAGCCCGCCTCGATCCTGCGGTAGCTCCTGCCGAGCCGGCTGAGCAGCTGCTCGAGGGCGAGTTGCGATGCGACGGTGAAGGTGGTTACCGGCTGCAGCGCAAGGACGGCTTAGGCGATTGGCAGTTGATCACCCTGGAGCCCGCCATGCACCATTGGCTGGCGGCCCAGCAAAGCGGCCAGCTGGTGGCCCTGATCGGCTGCTGCAATCCCTGGGGGCCGTGGCTGCGGGTGTCGCGGCTGGCTTGAGGGACCCAGCCGGGCTCATCCGGAAGCTGCCACCAGCCGCAGCTGGTCCCGCAGCGAATCCACCTGCTGCACCCGCAGCAGCAGCGCTGCGCCGGGTTGGGCACCCTGGGGACAATCCGCGGCCAGATCCATTGCCAGCTCGTCGATGCGCACCAGAGCCAGCCGGTCCTGGGGTCGCAGCCAGCGCAGAAATTCCGCTTGCCACTGGCCAGTGCGGTGGGTTTCAAACCACACCTGCTGCCAGTGGCGCTGATCTTCGCGGGATATGCCGATTCCTTCGCGCACGGCACAATCAAACTGCTCGATCAGGGCCCGTACATCGGGCTCGTCGAGCACCGGCCCGCCGCTGAGCTGGGCACCGATTTGGCGCTGCACCACCAGATCGCCGTACCGGCGAATCGGGGAGGTGGCCTGCACATAGGCCGGCAGTCCCAGGCTGAAGTGGGGGGCCGGCTGGGTGCCCATCAGCCCACGGCTGAGGCAGCGCTTGATAGCGGCGAAGCGCACGGCCCCCTGGGGCAGGGCCTGGAGCTCAGCGGCCGGTGGCAGCTCTGCCGGCGGCTGGCTGCGATAGGGCAGAGCCAGGCCCTGCTCGATGCCGAAGCGGGCGGCGACGGCCCCGGCGAGCACCATCGCCTCGGCCACCAGCTGGCGTGATGGGCAAACTTCGCTGACCTCCAGCACCGGCTCGCCGTCGCGGCAGCGAATGCGGCCTTCAGGCAGGTCAAGCAGCAGGGCTCCCTGGCCTAGCCGCCAGGCCCGGCGCCGCTGCAGGAGCCGCTCGAGATCGGCCAGGTCTGGCTCCTGGGGGGGGGCTAGCTCAATCAGCTCGTCGGCATCGGCGTAGCTGAGCCTGAAGGTGGGTTTCACCCAGCTGCGTGTGATCCCATAGGCCGCGATGGCTCCGTCGTCGTCGAGCTCTACCCAGGTGCTCCAGGCGGCCGAGCGCACTCCCTGGCGCAGGCTCAAGGGGCCGGTGGAGAGGGCCTCCGGAAACATCGGCTGGTTGCCGCGTGCCAGGTAGAGGCTGCTGCCGCGGCGGCAGGCCTCGAGATCGAGCAGCGAGCCGGCCTCGATCAGCCGGTCCGGATCTGCCACATGGATCCAGAGGCGCAGGCTGCCGTCGTTGCGGCGCTCCAGACCAAGGCCGTCGTCGATGTCGCGCGTGTCGTCATCGTCGATGGTGACGCAGCGCTGGCCGCTGAGATCCAGGCGCGCCCCATCGCTTGGCAGTGGGGCTAGGTGAAGGGCAAGCAGGCGGCTGGCCTCAGCCTCTTGGGCAGTGCTGAAGCCGCTGCTCCAGGGCGTCCCCGCCATGGAGAGCAACTGGTGGGGATCCCACTGGCCCAACTCGACCAGCAGATGGCGCAGGGCGCCGTGATCGCTGCCCAGGTGCAGGGCCGTGAGGCTCTGGCGCAGGGGTGCAGCAAGTTCGTTGAGCTCGATGCTGCCGCCGGCCAGCTGTTTGAGCAGCTCCAGGCGCTGGCGATGGTCTGGGTTCAGGCCCGGTCCAGGCGGCTGGCGGCGCCGCAGCAGGTCCAGCCAGGCCCGCTCCTGCTGCTCGATCAGGGCCTTGCGGTGCCGATCACGGCGCAGGTTGCGCAACTCCGCACCTCTTCGGGGTTCAATCTGCCCCTGGCGCAGGCGAAACCAGCTCTGGCCTCCCACCAGGGCCAGCCAGCAGGCCGCGACCTGGGCCGGCCCGGCACCACCACACACCAGGTCGGTGAAATCACCTATCCCAATAGTCTCATCCGATTCCAGCAACAGGAGCCAGGCTGCGCCCCAGGCGCGACGCTCGGGACGGGCTCGTTCGATGGCCGCCGGATTCAGGGCCCAGGGCTCTGCCCCAAGCCGCAGGGGCGGGGCAGTTGCACCGCGCAGGGGGCAGAGCAGCTCCAGCTGGCGTTGCGGCAACAGCTGGGATTTGGCCTCGAAGCCAACCCTCAGGCGGGCCTTGCTGCCCTGCAGGCTCTCCACGACGGCCAGCTGGGCTGCGTGGGACTCCAGCACGCCGACTAGGTCGCCGTCGTGGAGGGTTGGGGAGGCCAGCGAATTAGCCCTCTGGATTCACGAATGGCAGCAGGGCCACGATCCGGGCCCGCTTGACCGCGTTTGTGAGGTCGCGCTGCTGCTTGGCGGTGAGGCCGGTGAGCCGGCGGGCCAGGATTTTGCCCCTTTCGGTGATGAATTTCTTGAGTAGATCCACATCTTTGTAATCGATGGGATCGCCCGGCTTGATCGGCGAAAGGCGTTTTTTGAAGAAGGAACTGGACATGGTTGGGGAGAACGGCAGGTGACGAGAATCGGAAGTGCGTCAAGCACTCACTTGATTTCCTTGTGCACCGTGGTGGCGTTGCAGTGGGTGCAGAACTTCTTCAGTTCCAGCCGTTCGGTGGTGTTACGACGGTTCTTCTCGGTGGTGTAGCGGGACACACCTGGAGAACGCTTGGCGGGGTTGGACCGGCATTCAGTGCACTCAAGAGTGATCACGATCCGGACGCCCTTGTTTTTAGCCATGAAGGACGTTGCGCCGCTAATGCGATGCGAAAGGACAAGGGCCCACCTTACCTGCCCGCTGTACCCCTCCCCGACCGATCCCTAGGATCGACCTACTTGAAGCAACGGCTTAATGCGCGTCTCGCTCCAGTGGTTGCAGGAGCTGGTGAGCGCCCCTGGCCAGACTCTTGTCGCAGATGCCCTTGCTGAGCGGCTCTCGCTGGCAGGCTTTGAGGTGGACGCCATCGAAGACCTCTCTGCCCGTGCCGAAGGGGTGGTAGTGGGTTTTGTGCGCGATCGCCAGGCCCATCCCAACGCCGACAAACTCAGCGTCTGTCAAGTGGATGTGGGATCCAGTGAACCCCTTCAAATCGTCTGCGGTGCGCCCAACGTGCGGGCAGGGATCCACGTGCCAGTTGCCCTCGTCGGGGCAACCCTGCCTGCCGTCAAGCTCACAATCAAGCCGGCCGAGCTTCGCGGGGTGGCCAGCAGCGGCATGATCTGCTCCCTCGCCGAACTTGGACTGCCGGCCGAAGCTGATGGCATTGCCATCCTCGATGACCTGCTGGCGGACCTGCCGTCTTTGGGCACAGCGGTGGGGCCCAGCCTGGGTCTGGACGACCAGGTGTTGGAGCTGGCGATCACCGCCAACAGGCCCGATGGAATGTCAATGCAGGGCATTGCCCGGGAAGTGGCAGCCCTGGTGGGCGGCCAAACCCACTTCGGTGCCCCAGCCGAGCCCATAACCAGCGCCCCGCTCAGCGTCGGCGAATCGACCAGGGCCGCCATGGAGCAGGGGGGGCTGTTCAGCATTACCGGGCTCAACTCCCTTGTGGTTGCCCCCTCCCCGCCCTGGCTGCAACAGCGGCTGGAGAAGGCTGGTCTCCGTCCCATCAACAATGTGGTCGACATCACCAATCTGGTGATGCTCGAAACCGGCCAACCCCTGCACGCCTTTGACGCCCAGCGGCTTGCTTCCATAACTGGTCCAGGCCAGGCCCAGGTCGAGAGCATGGGCTTGCGTCAAGCCAGCAGCGGTGAACCTTTCACCGGATTGGATGGCACCCAGCACCTGCTCAGCGCTGAGGCCCTGGTGGTGACCTACGGAGACAAGCCAATTGCCCTGGCCGGGGTCATCGGCGGCGCGGAGTCAGCCGTCCATGGCGGCACCACGGCAATCTGGCTGGAAGCGGCCGTCTTTGCCCCCCAGGCCGTGCGGCGTTCCTCCCGGAGCGTGGGGCTGCGCACCGAGGCGAGCAGCCGTTTTGAGAAAGGTCTGCCACCGGAAAACACCCTGCCAGCTGCTAACCGTGCCGTTGCCCTCCTAACGGAACTCTGCGGCGCCCAGGTCACCGGGCGCTGGTTGCACCAGCGTCCCCAAGTTCCTTTTCAGCCCATCGAGCTGCGTCGGGACGCCCTCCACAACCTGCTGGGGCCGGTGCAGCAGGACGGTGCATGGGCTGACCTCAGCGATGGACGCATTACTTCTACCCTCAGCGCCTTGGGCTGCTGCATGGAGGAGCTCGAAAGCGGCGAGGGATGGCAGGTGAGCGTCCCCCCAGCCCGTTCGATTGATCTGCAACGGGAGGTGGACCTGATCGAGGAAGTGGCCCGCCTGGTGGGTTACGACCAATTCGCCTGCCACCTGCCCGACCCCCTAGAACCCGGTGGGCTCGATCCTGCCCAGCAGGCGGAGCGGCGGCTCAGGCGCCATTTGACCGCCGCTGGGTTGCAGGAGGCCTGCAGCCTCTCGCTGGTGGCGGCGGCTCCTGGGCGCATTCCCCTGGCCAATCCTCTCCTGGCCGACTACGGCTACCTGCGAGACAACCTCCATGGCGAGCTGCTTGCCGCTGCCCGCCGCAACTGTCAAAGCGGGCAATCAGGCTTTTGGGCCTTTGAAATCGGCCAGGTTTTCAGCTCCGATGCGAACCAATCCGCTCGGCAGTTGCTGGTGGGGGTGATCTGCGGTGAACGTCGTTCAGAGCGCTGGAGCACCAGTGCCAAGGCCCAGCCGCCCACCTATTACCAGGCCAGGGGGGTGTTGCAGCAGGCCCTAGGGGCACTGGCGATTCCCACGGAAGATCGGCCCCTGGCCAGCCATCCCCTGCTCCACCCGGGCCGGGCTGCCCAGCTGGTCGTCGAGGGTCGCCCCGGTGGCTGGTTTGGCCAACTGCACCCCCAGCAGGCCGGGGATTTGGATCTACCGCTGGGCACCTACGTGTTCGAGTTGGAACTGGACGCTCTGCTGACCGCAGCCACCCGGCGCAACCGCTGGCAGCCCGCCTTTGCGCCCTTTGCGACCGTGCCCGCATCGGAGCGGGACCTGGCGGTTGTGGTTTCGGCCGATGTCTGTGCAGCCGACCTGCTCAAGCTGATCCGCAAGGCCGGCAAACCCCTGCTGGAGCAAGCCGAACTGGTTGATCGTTACGTGGGTGAACAGCTGGTAAGTGGCCAATGCAGTCAGGCATTCCGGCTGCGTTACCGCGATGCCAAGCGCACCCTCACCGACGAGGAGGTGGATCTGGCCAATGCCGGCATTCAGACCGCCCTGGAAAAACAGTTCGGGGCCCAATTGCGCTGTTGATCACCGCCTCAGCACTGCCAAGGTCTCCACGTGGCTGGTTTGGGGGAAGAAATCGAGCGGCTGCAGCGACTCCAACTGGTAAAGCCCCTCGGCCACAAGCATGGCCAGGTCGCGGGCCAGGGTGGCCGGATCGCAGCTGAGATAGATGAGGTGGGCAGGGGGATGTTCCCGGATCGCCCCAATCGTCACAGGTTCGAGTCCCTTGCGGGGGGGATCTAGGAAGAGGGCATCGCAATGGCCCAGGTGCTCAGCTAGACATTGGGCTACCACACCGGTTTCAAAGGAAGCCCGACCGCTAAGGCCATTTTCGCTGGCATTGGTTTTTGCCTGATTCACCGCCTCCTGGCTGAGCTCGATGCCGTGGACATGCCAGCCCGCCGCGGCCACCGGCAGGCTGTAGGTGCCAATGCCGCTGTAGGCGTCAACCATCACTCCGGCTGGGATGGCCTCCAGGGCAGATAACAGCAGGGGCACAACCCGCTCCGCCTGCTGGGTGTGGACCTGAAAAAAGGTGTCGGCCCCAATCCGCAACTGGAGATTGCAGAACGATTCCCGCAACCAGCCCCGGCCGGCAACCACCCTGGTCTCCTCTCCCATCAAGGTGTTGGTCGGATGGGGTTGGAGGTTCAGGCAGACCCCCACCAGCTCCGGCCAGCGCCCCAGCCATTGGCCAGCCAGGAACTCCAGCCCATCAAGATCGGCGTGACTGCTCACCAAGGTGATCAGCAGCTCGCCGCTGTGGTGGCCGATGCGAAGCGCCAGGTGGCGCAGCCCACCCCCCTCACGGCAATCCCGGTCAACGGGCCAGTCACTTGCCTCCAGGTCTGCCTTGAGAGGGGCAATCAGGCCATCTAGGCGCGGATCCAGTACCGGGCAGTGGTTCATATTGACGATGCTGTGGCTGCCCCTGCGGTAGAAGCCCGCCCGCAGTCGGCCGTCTTCGCAGCGCTCCAGCGGGATGATGGCCCGATTGCGATAACCCAGGCCATCGGCGGAGGCCAGTAATGGGGCCACGGGCTGATTCAGGTGGGCAATGCGCCGCATGGCATCTACCACCTTCTGGTGCTTCCAGTGCTGCTGGCCCCGATCCTCGAAGTGCTGCAGGCTGCAGCCACCGCAGTTGTCGGCCAGGATGCAGGGGGGCTTGCGCCGCTCCGGAGCTGGGGTCTTCACCTCCTGAAGCTCCGCCAGCCAGTGGCGCCTGGCCCTATGGGTCAGCCGAACCTGAACCTGCTCCCCCGGCAGGGCACCCGCCACAAAAAGGACCCGATCGTCCAATCGGGCCACTCCTTGGCCGTCATGGGAGAGGCCGGTGATGGTCACCGCCACGCTGTTGCCGGTGGTGAGGCTTTCCAAGCGCGCTGGCCAATCCTTCACCCTACGTCGTGCGAAGGGGCGTTACACCTTTGCCGCCCATGGCCTGGTTCAGCGGCTGAGTCGATACAGTTAGAGGCGCATGTGGTCGCTGCGATGAGCGTCGTTCGGGATCTGATCCTCCAGGCAGATGATCAGCTGCGCTATCCCAGTGGCGGCGAGCTGCGATCGATGGTGGAGTACCTCAGCCGGGGAGCCGAGAGGCTCACGGTGGTGAGGTCGCTGACAGACAACGAAAAGAAAATCGTGGATGAGGCGGCACGCCAACTCTTCCAACGCAAGCCTGATTACGTGGCTCCTGGAGGTAATGCCTTCGGCCAGAAGCAGAGGGCCCAGTGCCTGCGTGATTACAGCTGGTACCTGCGGCTGGTCACCTACGGCGTCCTAGCCGGCAGCACCGAGATGATCCAGCAAATTGGTCTGGTGGGCGCCCGTGAGATGTACAACAGCCTTGGGGTGCCGATGCCGGGCATGGTCGAGGCAATGCGAACCATTAAGGATGCGGCCATCTCCCTGCTCAGCGCCGAGCAAGCCGCCTTGGCTGGCCCCTATTTTGACTTCTTGATCCAGGGAATGCAGACCAGCACCTGAAGCGCCTTCCCTACTGACCCACTTTGCCCAGATGGCCGCGCGTCCCATCTGGGCCTTTTTATTGGACTTGTAAATGGTCTCAAATGAGACGCAAGAGTGTGGAACCGGTGAACCATCGCGGTCCCGATTGGCCATTGCGCCCCCGGCGGGCCATTGCGGGCAGCCGCTCCTTAAAACTTGCGTACCTGCGTAGGACACAGTTACGCAAGATTCCTAAGGCAGTGGCGGGAATGCATTTGAGGCAGGAATTTGCCTCTGGACCGAAGTCCATGCCCAGTGGACCGTGCTTACGAGCGCTCCAGCTATGTGGCTATGGAGAAGTTTTTGGCTATTGCTTTGGCTACTGCATGGGGAATCTGCCAATTTTCGTGATTTCTATGGGGTGTATCTGACTAATCCCTCTGCCGTGCCCCGCAACTCGACCCCAGAAAAAATGATCTGATGCGTCCAAGGCTAGACGCTTAGTGGGTCTCAGAAAAGGACCTAGGTAAGCAGCACGAGATGAAGCGCGACGTACGCGCCTGTTATATTTTCTCGCCTGGGTCTCGGCTTGGGTCTCTTCAGTAGTCTTATAGGGGTACAAAGAGAGCGCTATTTTCACTGACAGGGATGGCCCGTCGCATCGCTATCAGTTGTCTCAGCCGGGACTTGTCTGGAGACAAGTTGTGCGACCAGGGTGAAACCTGTAAGACACTAGTTTTTGCGGTAAAGCTCCTTCAGCAGTTGGTAGGCCTCATTGAGCCTTCGCATCGTTTCTTCGTTGCCACCGGAATCTGGATGGTGGCTCATGGCCAGTTCTCGATACGCATCCCGAATTTCGCCCAGGGTCAGTCGGTGCCCATGGACAGTTGGCAGCTGGAGCAATTTCAGGGCCCCATGCAGGGTCATCGTGTGCTCCAGGGTCTGGAATGAGGTTCCCTTGCGTCTCTTGCGGAACCGGTGGACAAACCGATGGATCAGGGTGGGCAGGCGAAGTTGAAGTGTGGACGTACTGAACGGGTCCTCCAGCAGACCGGCCATCACCATTACGCGCTCAAAGCTGGCGGGTTCATTGCCCCAGCTGGGGGCAATATGCAGCACAACGTCACAGGCCAGCGACCAACTGAATGGTTGCCCTTCGCTTTGATCACTCTGGGGCCAGATGTCCTGGGCCAACCACACCATGGCTGCTTCCAGCACGGCTTCATTGGCTCCTTTGCCATAGAGCTCAAGCCAGTGGTCGCGGGCTCTGGCAAGGGCCTTGTCGAGGGCATCACTTTCAAGCTGTGGTAGCAGTTCAACCGGCGATTCCTCCACAGGCTTGCGGGGCTGCAAGCTCTTTTTCAGCTGCTCTGACTGGCGTCGTACAAAGCCCGGTAGATCGATGCCGACCTGGCGGGGTTCGGCCTGGGGCACTGGCGCAGCTGGGAGGTTCAAGTCAACTTCGCCCAAATCGAGGCAAAGATCCCCGTTTACCCCACTCGACATCAGTACTAAGGCGCCCTGTTCATTGAATGTGGAGGCTCCTGCAGTTCCGGCTACGTCCTCGGTCGCTCCGGGTTCTGGCTGGTCTAATTGGGTTGTTGCTTGCTCAGCTGCCGACGTATCTGTGAATAGTTCATGTAACAGCCTTTCAACAATATCTCCGCGGCTGCGCAATCCCCATTCTGCTTTTAACGCGTCAATCTTGCCGAGCAGTTCTACCGGAAGCTCCAGGCTGAAGCGGCGCCGCTGCGATTCATGGGTTGGAGCCATCCCTAACGGCCCATCAGGCCGCGCAACATTTGCTGCTGTGCTTCCAGCGCCTGTTGATACCGATCGTAGAGAGATTGGCTCATGGGGCTCTGCTGACTCCCGCGGTAACTGGGCGGTGGGGTCAGGGGGGGAATCAGCGGGGGCACCGGGGTAAGGGGCGCCATAGGTGTGAATTCGATGGGCGCCAGCAACCCGTCGGCTTCCGTCAAATCAGGTGGGCTGATAGGCGCGGGGGCTGGGGTAGATCCTGCGGCGTTACGTGCCAGCTCTATTTGGCGCTCCCGCGCCTGGAATAATGCAAGTTGACTTGCCGGCAGAATGCTCAATAGATGGCCCGGGGTTGCATCGGCGGGATAAACCAGGCTGATTCGCACCGGGTTCAGTTGACCAGCGCGCAGGTTTAACTGTGCGAGCGAAAGGCTCTGACCTGAACGCATTCCCACATGGACTTCCTGGAGGCCCTCCTCCGAGCGGATCTGCAGGGAGCCGCGAAAGGCCGTGAAAGGTTTTGAGGTGCCACTGGCTACCGGGTGGCTCAGCACCAACTCGTAGGGACCTGAACCCTTGAGATTGAGGTCCACGTCAAATCGCACTCCGTAGGTGCCGACGTTGTCTAGGGAGGAATCGACCATGCGGCTGGCCAGGGGATTGACCTGTACTTCACGGGTGCCGAAGTTATGGCGGATGGTGCTTGTTAGGGGCACATGCAGGGGGCCATTGGCATCCAAATCATGGGAGAGGCTTGCCTGGTACCCATCCCCAATCGCCACGCCACCAACCCGAGAAAAAACCCGACGCCCGTTGATATCAGCAATGCGATTGAGGTAAACCCTGCCCGGGGCCAGCCTTCCCTGGTCCAACACGGCCAGCAGATCCCAATCGCTGGTGGCTTGCTTGGCCGCCACCACCGCCATCTGGAACGGGCCGTCACTGCGTCCCTTGAGCAGGGCATTGGCTATCCCCAGGGCGGGAAGCTGGGTTTGAAACAGAACAAGGCGACTGCGCGCTGGAATAGTGATTTCGTCGGCCAACTTTGGATCAAGCTTGCCTCGCAGGACCTGGATGGCGGTTGCATCACCAGGGCCCGTATTCCATGGCCTGGGCCCAAGCGGCCTGACCCCCATCTTGTATTCCTGGAGATAGGGGGCTTCAAAGCTGTTACGCACAGCTCCGTTCTCAAATCGGATATGGACCGCGCGCCCACCTGGATTGATCAGAATCAATGCAAGGGTGAGTTCAGGCCGACGAGATGAGCGGGAGATCTGGCTCCGGTTAGGTGGAAAGTATTTGTGGTGCATGTGCACCCCAAATTCGCGGTTGAAATTGTATTGGGCGTTGCGTAGGGGTTGGCCGGTTTCGGCCGCATAGGCGTAGCCAGGGGCGGTGTTGATCAAAATGCCGGGTCCCTCAACCTCCTCCGGTTGGTTGGAATGGAGAACGGGCACCTTGTTGAAGGTGCCATTGAGGGGCTGGGCTTTCTGGCCGGCCATCAGGGCCACATAGGCAGCTGCCGGGCGTGCCTCCAAGCCAATGCCACCCATGCCGAAGGCCAGGGCAAGCAGCAGGGGCAGGGGGCCCATTGGGGAGCGGCAGTCGACTGATCTCAAATGAAGAAGCAGATGGGGCTTGTCGAGGGATTTGGCCTTGGAGGCAATCTGGTCAGCGCTTCTGAGCTTGAAGCATTGGTCAAGCGAGCGCTGTTTCATGGCCATTTCTGGGGGGAAACACGGCACTCGGCTCACCGCTCTGGCTCGCTAGAACCACTGGGCTTTCATCCACTTTCTCATGTTTCCCCCCTTTGGCTGCTGTCCAGTTGGCGACGAGGGCGGCCACGACAACTGGCGCCGCCACCAGCAGCGCAAACTGCGCATGCTTCAGTTTTGGCGCGATGGGGTCGAACGTCAGTTGGCCGCTGTAAACGCGGCGATCAGCACGCTGGAGCAGCAGATTGTCCGCGATGGCGGCAGCTCGTGCAGCTGATCGGGCTACTGAGCTTGCTGCTGATCGCGGGATTGGCCGAACGGTCCAGCCCTCGCCGCAGCTCAGCCAGCCCGCGCTTGAGCCGCCTCTGCACCGTCATGGGACTCACCTTCAGCAGGGCTGCGGTGCGCCTGTAAGTCCACCCAGATAGCACCACTTTGTCGACCACTCGGCGAAGGTCGGGCTCAAGATGGTCCCACTGACGTTTCAGTCTCAACTGATACTCAGTCTCCCCATCTTCGCCAGGCTGTTGAGCTGACCCATGTTCAGCTGATCCATGTTCAGCTGATCCGTGTTGAGCTGACCCGGCTTCTCGATCGACAGCCTGTTCGGCCCAGGCGTCGATCACCCCATCTGCCAGACCGATCGGCCTAGCCATGGCCTTACCCCTTTGCAGCTCTTGCCACTGGGGGATACTCAGGTCTAGGGCCCTTCGCAGATCCTCCGAGCTGGCCTCTTGGCCATGGGTTTTGTGCCAGTTCGCCTGCACCTGACGCAGTTTGTCGTGGAGCTCCATCTGACGGCGTGGCAACCGCACGGCCAGGGCTGAATCCCGGAGGTAGTGGAGGATTGCTCCGCGAATGTGGGGCCTGGCAAAGGCCTCGAAGGGAGTTCGGGTCTGGGCGTCAAAGAGTTCGGCGGCCCGCAGCAGACCCAGTAGACCAACCTGGATCAGATCTTCGATCGGTTCGGGGCAGCGGCGGCCGTAGTGCACCGCAATGGGAGTGACCAAAGTGCGGTATTGGTCGACCCTTTGGTTGCGCTGGAGGTGATTCCTGCTCGTTTGGGTAGCTGTTGGAGCGTCGGTGGCTCTGGACTTGTCGGACATCGAAATAGTTGGGCATCAGGCAGGGGAGTGGACCCCTTCCTTTCCAAACAGCCCCAACCTCTGCCCCTGCTGCAACCGTGGAATTACGGAATGCTCCTCGGATCTACCCAGTTGCTGGGCTGGCGACCGCCTGCAGCAGCTGCCAGGGACCCTGCTGCTCTAGCCAGCTGAGATCGGATTTTTCCGTGGCCAGCAGGTATCCCGCAAAGGCCAGGGCATTGATGCTGAAGCCAGCGCAGTGTTCGCGGCTGCGCCGCACTGTCAACAACCAACGGTCATCGAACAGCAGGTTGTAGGGATGCAGGGGCTGGCAATCCTGCTGGGGCGAGCCCAAGCCCAGTTGCTCGGCATGGTGCCGGTAGAGATCAGGCAGATCGCTGCAGCCAGTCGGGTCATGGCGCCTGCTGATTCGATAGGCCCATGGCCATTGCCGTTGCTGCAGCTGGGCTTCACACATGGCCGCCAGGGGGCAGCTCGCTTCCCCTGCCCGCCTGGGCAGTAACTGCAGATGGCGGTGGGGCTGGCTTGCCCCAGCTGGGGCAGAACTGTTGAAGAACCACAGCCCGGCCGTATCCCTTGCCAGATGGCCCACGGCCTGCCAGTCCTCTGGCCTGATCCAGCCCGACTGGGGCTGCCAGTCCTGGGTTATCAGCAACAGGTGGCCAGGTTGCACCGGGTACTTGTTGAGCAGCACCACATGGCCTGAGCCGAGCCGGCCCACCTCCAGAGCCCTTTCCCAGGGCAGGAAGGGGTTGGCTTTGGGGCCCCCTTGGCGCAGATGCTTGGGCGTGGCACTCAAGAGGCGGCGCAGGACAAATGGCCCGATCTGCGGCAACTCCAGCAGCTCTGTGGCCAGGGGCACCAGGGCGCCAGCCAGCTCTGCCTCAGCCGAGCGCTGCAGCGCCCGCCGCCACAGGAGCTCAGAGCGCACCGGCCTTGAGGCGTGCCAAGGATGCGCCCTGGTAGAAGTGACCGAGGATCTGGTTGTAGCGGTAGCCCTGCTGGGCAAGATCCTGGGCTCCGTGCTGACTCATGCTGGCTCCCAGGTGACCATGGGCTTCCAGGCTGATCTGGCGGTTGGCCGCGTAGAGGCTTTCGACAATTCCTCCCTGGTAACTCAGGATCAGGCCGGCGGTACTGGCTGTGGCTGAGCGGGTTCTGGTGTTGCTGCGCCCCAGCCCCTTGTAGGCCTGCCAGCGAGTGGTGTTGCCCAAATGCCAATGGCGATTGGCTGGCCTGGCCATGTGGGCCAGGGCATAGGAGCGAGCAGCCACCGCTTGGGCCCGCAGGGCCTCCATCGACCAGCTGCTCGGCATTTCGGCCCCTACCACGGCGGCTATGTACATCTCCAGCCCCAGGTGGTTCACCAGCATGAGTCCCCCCTGCTCACGGATCAGGCGCAGCCTGCCGCCATAGGGCTGGCCATTGACCAGCAGGGCTGATCCATTGGTCTGGAGCCAGGCCTCGGATTCGGAGCTGCCTAGGGCAGGGTGGGAAACCTGCTCTCCAGCACCTCCCTGCTGCAGCACCATGCCTTGTCGATTCAGAAGTTGCCAGGCCCCGCTGGCCGACAGGGTGGGGTTAGCACCGGCATTGAGCAGGGCCACGCGAATCTCCAGATCGACCGGCGGGCCGGCTTCCGGCTCCACCAGGCCGATCTTGCCCGGGGCTGCTTGTTGGTCTGGCACCGCGGCCCGGCGGGCCTCCACCCGCCGCAACTCGGCCGCTTCGCTGGCGGTGTCAGCGGCTGGGGCTGGGGTGTCGATCAGGGCGTCGAGCAACTCCCCGTGGGCAGCGCCATAGGGCTGGGGCGCCAGACCCTGGGCAGCAAAACCAACTGCAACAGCCACCAGGGCCATCGGCGCCACCAGCATCAGCCTGCGGCTAGCAGGGAGGCCCAGGAGTCTGCCCCGGAGCCATCGCTTTGCCCATGCAAGGTGCCGTTCCACAGAAGATGGCCCGTGCCGCTGAGACGGATCATGCCTGAGGATGCCAATTCGCAGACCATTCCGCCAGGCCGGTGCGAACACTGCCAGCCCACCACGGACTTGCGGCCGTGATGGTTGAGCCAAAACGGTGCCACCAGCGCATGGGCTGAGCCGGTAACGGCATCCTCGGCAATCCCCAGGCCTGGGGCAAAAAACCGCAACTGGTAATCGGCCGGTTGGCCGAGCACGGTTGGGCGTAGTTCTTGGGGCCTGTCACCGCAATCGAGCATCAAGATCAGGCCGCCGCGATCCTGGGGCTCCAGCTCCCCGGCCAGGCCTGCCATGGCCTCCAGGGGGCTACCGGGTGGCAGCAGGGCCACCCGGTAGCCCAGCTCTGATCTCCAGTAGGCCACTGGGCCGGCGCCCAAGCGGGCCTCCAGCAGGCCAACCAGCCCCCTGGAGGCCTCAGCAGGGATCAGCCCCCCACTGGGCAAGACGATCTGGCCGGTGCAGGCGGAGTCGCCGAGGGTCGCTTCCAGGGGGCCGCTGCGGCTGAGCAGGTGGCAGCGCTGGCCTGGTTGGAGTAGCCCCCAGTGGCCCAGGGCGAGCAGGGCCGCCAGGGTTCCATGGCCGCAAAGGGGCACCTCGCAGGTTGGGGTAAACCAGCGCAGGCACCACTGCCCCTGTTGTTGGAGCAGGAAGGCGGTTTCCGACTGGTTAAGACTGCGGGCAATCCCCTGCAGCCAGCCATCACCCAGGGGCTGATCGAGCAGCACCACTGCGGCCCCATTGCCGCTGCAGGGGCGGGCCGCGAAGGCCTCCACCAGCAGGGCCGGCAGGGCCGTCTTCATGGCTCGACCATTTCGGGCCGCAGG
>NZ_JAGQCR010000056.1:0-15338 GCF_024346295.1 Cyanobium sp. BA20m-14 | reverse complement strand
AGGCTGGTTTCCGCCAGGCCCGCGTGCAGCCCGTCGGAGCGCTCCGGCTCGGGGATGAGCTCGGCGATCCCCTCGGGACCACTCCATAAAAAGCAGGGCAGCACGGCTAGCGCGGGCCGCTCCGCCCGCAGCTGGCGCGCGGCGGTCTGAAGCAGTGATATTTGGCCTCCGTGTCCGTTAAACAACACCAGCCGCTGAAAACCTGTGCCGGCAAGTTCATGGCCTACGGCCACCAGTTGCTCGATCAGGACCTGGGGGGGGAGGCTGATGGTGCCACTGAAACCACGGTGCTCTGGGGAGAAGCCAATGCTCTGCAGCGGCAGCCGCAAGATGGGCAGGCTTGGCTCCAGCGCTGCCAAAACTGCGTCCAGCACTCGCTCAGCAAACAGGCCATCCGTTCCGAGCGGCAGTTGGGGGCCGTGTTGCTCGACCGCCCCCCAGGGCCAGACAACCGTGCTTCCTGGCTGGGCTGCAAGCTCCTGAACCTGCGGCCAGGCCAGCTGCTCAAGGTGGCGCTGCTGGGGCATTTTTTGAGGACTGATCACTACAGTGTGGGGCTCTCAGCCCTTAGTGGAGATGGCCGGTACCGGCAGTCAACCGCCCTCATCCTCATCCCGGCCCGTGCCCCCTGGTCCTGCGCGCCCAGTGCCTGCACGCCCCCAGCCTCTGGCGCCCCTGCGTAAGCCGCCCCAGGTGTTGATGATCCGCAAGGACGAGCCAGCCCCGCAGTCGTCTGCGACTGAACCTGCGCTTGCCGCAGCTCCCCAGGCTCCCGCTCAGCTCGCTCCCGTTAACCGGGTTGCAGCACCTGCCAGCACTCCTGTCCGAAACGACGACGACCTGTTTGACCTGGGGTCCATGGAGGGCCTCACCATGGCCGACCTGCTGGGCCCTGACCCGAGTCAGAAGCGGGCTCCCAAGGCTGCTGTTGCCGGAGAGCCCAGCACCAAGCCCGCGGCGCGGAGCGTCGACGATTTCGACTTTGACGAAGAAGCCTTTCTGGCGGCTCTCGACGACCACGAGCCCCATGGCACCACTGGAGAGGTGGTGCGCGGCACCGTGATCGGTGTCGAAAGCGATGGCGTTTACGTGGATATCGGCGGCAAGGCGCCGGGTTTCATGCCCAAGAAAGAGTGCGGCCTGGGGGTGATCACCAACCTCAAGGAGACCTTTCCGAAGGGGCTGGAGGTGGATGTGCTCGTCACCGGTGAGCAAAACGCCGATGGCATGGTGACCATCAGCGCCCGTGCCTTGGCCCTGCGCCAGAGCTGGGAGAAGGTGAGGCTCCTGGAGAAGGAGGGCAAGGTGGTGCAGGTCAAAGTGAACGGCTTCAATCGAGGTGGTGTCACCTGTGAACTTGAGGGATTGCGCGGCTTCATCCCCCGTTCCCAGCTGCAGGAGGGCGAAAACCATGAGGCTTTGGTGGGTAAGACCCTTGGTGCCGCTTTCCTAGAGGTCAATCCAGAGACCCGCAAGTTGGTGTTGTCGGAGAAGAAAGCTGCCACTGCAGCCCTGTTCCAAAACCTGGAGGTGGGTCAGCTGGTCGAAGGCCAGGTGGTGGCAATTAAGCCCTATGGCTTGTTTGTCGATCTAGGCGGTGTGAGCGGTTTGTTGCATCAATCGGCAATTAGTGGTGGTCAGCTGCGGGACCTGCGTGAGGTTTTTGGCCAGGGAGACCGGGTCAAGGCCCTGATCACCGAGCTGGATCCGGGCCGGGGCCGCATCGCCCTCAATACCGCCCTTCTCGAGGGACAGCCCGGTGAACTGCTGATCGATCGCGACAAGGTGATGGCTGAGGCTCCAGATCGGGCCAACCGGGCCCGCTCCGTGCTGCGCCAGCAAGAACAAGGGGCCGGATGAAGCAGGCCGCTCCAGATTGGGAGCTCGACTACTACTCCCGTCCCATCCTTGAAGAAGATGGCAAAAAGCGCTGGGAGCTGCTGATTTGTTCCACCCCTGAGGTGCCCGGACCAGGGGAGGTAGCGAGCGAATCCTTCCGCTGGGCCCAGGCCTGCCCTGCCACCAGCGTTAATTCGATCTGGCTGAGGGAGGCTCTGGAGGCAGCATTGGCTGGTGCTGCCTCCCAGGGTTTTGGGCCGCCTCGGCGGCTGCGCTGCTGGCGTGGCTCGATGCGCACCATGGTGCAGCGGGCTGCTGAGGGGCTGGGATTGGAGCTGGTGCCCAGCCGCCGTACCTACGCCCTAGTCAACTGGCTGCAGGAGCGGGAGCGCCTGGTGTATCCCCAGGAGCCCGGCTACATGGCGGGCCCGCTAGCACCGCCCCCCCAGGCTTTGCGACCGATTGCGGTGCCCTTGCCGGAAGAGGCGCGGGGCGACAGCTGGGCCTGGGCCACCTTGCCCTTGGGTGTCCTAGCCGCTGCATCGGAGTGGGAGGTTGGCTTTGCGGGCCTCGTACCCCTACCAGAGGCGGGGGCTGCCGAACTGCCGGTGCCGGGCATTCGCCTATTCAGCTCCACCAGGGCCCTGGCCCTGGCCGGCTGGCTGGCTGGGCTCGAACCCGTGCGGCTTGAGATCAGTGGCCCGCAGCTAGTGCTTGAGGCAGGCCTTGAGGATCGCTGGCTGCTCACCAACTTGCCGGCTGAGGAGGCAGAGGTGGCCACTGCGGCTTTTGCTGCCGCCCGAGAGCAGGCCGGTGGCCTTCAGTTCCTTGCCGTTCAAGCCAGCGAGCAGGACCAGCGCTTTGAGGGCTTCTGGTTGCTGCGCGATCTTCCCGACGCTTGATTCCCCACGATGGCCGAAGCGGTTGATCCCCCCTTTGATCGTCCCGACCGGGACTTCAATCCCTTGCCCGGTTGGACCTGGGTAGGTACCTATGGCGGCTACTACCTCCAGTGCGACCTGCTCCAGTCGTTTGAGCATGGCTTCTTTACACGTCAATGGCAGGGACGGGGGCCTGAGGTGCTGGCGGCTTATTTGAGCGCTGGGGTGAGTGTGCACCGTCTGCGTCAGGTGCACAGCGCCTTGGTTTTGCCAGCCAGCCAGGCCAGCGCCGATCCCTTTCCCGAGGCCGATGGTCTTATTAGTGATGCCGGCGGCCAAAGCCTCTGGGCTTGTGGCGCTGACTGCACCCCGGTGCTGATTGCTGATCCCGCTACTGGCCGGGTGGCGGCTTGCCACGCTGGTTGGCGCGGTGTGGCTGGAGGCATCCTCGAGCGCGCCGTGCAGCAGCTGGTGGATGGAGGCAGTCGGCCGGCCGAGCTGCTGGTGGCCCTAGGACCAGCGATCGGCGGTGGCTCCTACCAAGTGCAGCGGCTGGTGTCTGAACAGGTTGCGGCGTCTCTAGCCGCCGCCCCTGATGCGTCTTTGCTGCCTGTTCTGCTTGAGCAGTTGCGTCAGTGCGGCGCTCTGCAGGCCGATCCAAACCCTATGAAAGACCGCCTTGATATTCGCCTTGCCGCCCAGCTCCAACTGGAGCGACTTGGGGTGCCCACGGCGCAAATTGGCCGCTGCCCTCTTTGCACAGCCAGCGAACCACTGCTTTTTCACTCCTGGCGGCGCGATCAGGTGAAGGCGGTGCAGTGGAGCGGCATTGTTTCTCAGGCTTGAATCTTGGCGCTGTTTCGAGCTGGATTCGCCTTCAATCAAAGCCGCGTAGCTTGCATTCGGGCCTGTTTCTGCGCAATAATGCAGAAGTTGCATAATTATGATCAATGCTTACTGGTGTCGACCTCCTCGCCAAGGTCAAAGAACTCGGGGATGTGAGCAAGTCTGACTTGGTTCGCGCTTGCGGCTATGTCTCCCACAAAAAAGATGGTTCGGAACGGCTGAACTTCACAGCCTTCTACGAGGCTCTCTTAAATGCCAAGGGAGTCGATTTTGGCAGTGCAGCCAAAACCGGGAAGGGCGGCCGAAAACTCAGCTTCAACACCAAGGTCCAGTTCAACGGCAACTTGATGGTCGGCAAGGCTTATACGGGCATGCTTGACCTCAAGCCTGGCGATGAGTTCGAAATCAAGTTGGGTCGCAAACAGATTCGCTTGGTACCACTGGGTGCTGAGGACGAGGAAGAGTGATCGACAGGGCTACCTGTTCGGCCACTTTGATGCCATCAATTGCTGCCGAGAGGATTCCGCCGGCATAACCAGCTCCCTCGCCGGCTGGGTATAACCCTGGGGTGTTACCACACTCCAGGGTTATTTCGTCTCTGGGTAGCCGCACGGGCGACGAGGTGCGGGTCTCTACACCGGTGAGCAGGGCATCGCCCATTAGGAAGCCTGGAATGCGGCGATCGAAGGCGGGCAGGGCCTCTCGGATAGCTGTCAGCACGAACTCCGGTAGGCAGCCAGCCAAATTTCCATAGCAAACTCCTGGTTGGTATGAAGGAATCACTCCGCCACTGCCCTCACTTGAGCGGTTGGCGAGGAAATCTCCAACCCGCTGGGCAGGTGCTTGGTAGTTAGATCCGCCTGTAACAAAGGCGCGCCCCTCCCAATAGTGCTGAAAAGCAACGCCGGCGAGGGGATCGTCGTCTCTTTCCCCATAGGGCGTCAGATCGGCTAGCTCGATACCCACCACGATGCCGCTGTTGGCATTGCGTTCATTGCGGGTGTGCTGGCTCATGCCATTGGTAACTACTCGACCTGGCTCCGAGGTAGCCCCCACCACCAATCCCCCCGGGCACATGCAAAAGCTGTAGACACTGCGGCCCAAGTTGGCTGTCTCACGGCAGTGATGCACCAGCTTGTATTCAGCTGGGCCCAGGCGGGGGTGGCCGGCGGCCTGCCCCCAGCGGGCCCTGTCAATCAGGCTCTGGGGGTGTTCGATGCGTAGACCAGCGGCAAAAGGCTTGGGCTGCATCGCCACGCCGGCGGTTTTCAACATCTCAAAGCTGTCCCGGGCGCTGTGGCCAAGGGCCAGCACCACCTGGGTGGCGGCAATTCGTTCGCCGCTATCGAGCTGCAGACCCTGAATGGAGCGGTCCACGGGATTTAGCTCCAGGCCGTCTACCCGGCACTCGAAGCGCACCTCGCCCCCTAGGGCCTCGATTCGCTGCCGCAACCCCCGCACCACCGTGGCCAGTTTGTAGGTGCCGATGTGGGGGTGGTGCAGGGTGAGGATGTCAGGGTTAGCGCCTGCGGCAACTAGCTCCTCCAGCACCTTGCGCACGTAGGGCTTGGCTTCGCTCACCTGGCTGTAAAGCTTGCCGTCGGAGAAGGTGCCAGCCCCACCCTCGCCAAATTGGGCATTTGATTCGGGATTGAAGTCAGCGCTCCCCTTCCAAAAGCCGAAGGTGTCGGCGCTGCGCTCCTTGACCGCCTTGCCCCGCTCCAGCAGTAGGGGACGAAACCCCATCTGGGCCAGCAGCAGGGCCGCGAAATAGCCGCAGGGACCAGCTCCCACCACCACTGGTCGCAGCTTTCCAGCGTTGGCTCCGCTTACGACGGGGTGATAGGTCGTGTCGGGGCAGGGCCGCAGATGGGGGTCGCCGGCAAAGCGCTTTAGAAGCCGGGCCTCGGCACGGGCATCAAGGTCCAAATCCAAATCCAGGCTGTAAACGATGGTGATCGCCGCGCTCTTGCGGGCATCAACGCTGCGCTTAACCAGCCGCAACCCAAGTAGTTGATCGGGGGCGAGCCGCAGGCGCCTCAGCACTGCCGCCGCCAGGTCGGCCTCGCTGTGGTCGAGGGGCAGCTTCAATTCGCTCAGGCGCAGCACTACCGACTCCAAGGGGGCGCCTGCACGGGAGCCGGGCGCTGATTCATGGCGTTATTTCAGCAGTCTTGGCTCCACTGCGCCTGAAATTGAATTGGGCTGCCAGGCTGGAGGTCGATGCGGCGTCGATTCTTTGTCGATTACCCACTGCCCCCTTTGCATGGCCCTGGCGGTCCTTTGTGTGCTGCGAGCCACGGCCCACGGCACCTTGCTCTGGCGTCTGTCTGCCTAGGCGGGGCGCTAAACCATGGGCATGTTCCAGCGCAGCACGCCGAAGAACCTCACCTGGCCGATGGTCACCTGGCCTGGTGCGTTCGTCTCCCGACGTGGCTTCCTCAGCTTGGCTGGCTTGGGAGTAGCCGCCCTTGCGGCCTCAGGCCTGAGCCCTGAGGCCACTGCCGCCCCTAGAGGCGGTGCCAAACCGCTGCTGCCGCCCCGGGGCGACCTGCGCCTGGTGGCGATCAGCGATCTCAACAGCAGCTACGGCTCCACCAGCTACCTGCCGGAGGTGCTGCGGGCCGTTGAACTGATCCCCAGCTGGAAACCCGATCTGGTGCTCTGCGGCGGCGACATGGTGGCGGGCCAGAAGCAGGGCCTCAGCCGGGTACACCTCAGCGCCATGTGGGCCTCCTTCCATCGCCAACTGCTGGCACCTCTGGAGCGGGCTGGGCTGCCGGTGGCGATCACCATGGGCAACCACGACGCCTCTTCCGCCCGCTCTGGGGGCCACTACATATTTGAGCTCGATCGCCAGGAGGCCGAGCGTTATTGGCGCGGCCAGCAGAATGCCTTGGGGTTGAAGTTTGTTGATGCCAGCCGCTTTCCCTTCGCTTACAGCGTGCGTCAGCACGACCTTTTCCTGCTGGTGTGGGATGCCTCCTCGGCCGCCCTGCCCGCCGAACAGGTGGCCTGGGCCGAGCGCCAGCTGCGCAGCCCCGAGGCCCAATCGGCCCGGTTGCGGCTGGTGCTTGGCCACCTGCCGCTGCTGGCCGTAGGAGAGGGCCGGGACCGGCCTGGCGAAGTGTTGCAGCAGAGCGAGTCCCTGCGCCAGTTGCTGGAGCGCACCGGCGCCCATGCCTACATCAGCGGCCACCATCACGCCTTCTTCCCAGGCCGGGTGGGTCAACTGGACCTGCTCAACCTCGGTGCCCTGGGCAGCGGTCCGCGCCGCCGGCTGCAGGACAGCACGGCTCCGGTGCAGACCCTCACCGTGATCGATGCCTTCTGGCCCCAGGGTGATGGCGCGGGACGCACGACCTACACCAGCTACAACATGACCACCCTGGAGTCGATCAGCAGCCAGCAGCTACCGGCCCAGATTCAACCCAGTCAGGGACCGCCGCTGCGGCGGATCGGCTGAGAGATGCGGTTGGCGGCTCAGGCCAAGCTGGCCTCGATCCTGGCCACCTCCAGGCGGGTGGCGATCACGGCGTCGGGGTTGAGGCTGATCGAATCAATGCCCTCCTCCACCAGGAAGCGAGCGAAATCGGGGTAGTCGCTGGGGGCTTGGCCGCAGATGCCGATCTTGCGGCCGCAGCGTTTGGCGCTTTGGATTGCCAGGCGAATCATGGCCTTCACGGCCGGATGGCGCTCGTCAAACAACTCAGCCACCAAGGCTGAATCGCGATCCAGCCCCAGGGTGAGCTGGGTGAGGTCGTTGGAGCCGATCGAGAAGCCATCGAAGCGCTCGGCAAACGCCTCTGCCGCGATCACGTTGCTTGGTAGCTCGCACATCACATACACCTCAAGCCCGTTTTCACCCCGCACCAGGCCGGAGCGGGCCATTTCGGCCAACACCCGATCCCCCTCCTCGGGGGTGCGGCAGAAAGGCACCATCGGGATCACATTGGTGAGTCCCATGGCATCGCGTACCCGTTTAAGGGCCTGGCATTCGAGGGCAAAAGCAGCGCGGAAGACGGGGGCGTAATAGCGGGAGGCGCCCCGCCAGCCGAGCATCGGGTTCTCCTCGTTGGGTTCAAACGCAGCTCCCCCAAGCAGGCGAGCGTATTCATTGCTCTTGAAATCGGAAAAGCGCAGGATCACCGGCCTGGGATAGAAAGCCGCTGCAATGCGGGCCATGCCCTGGGCCAGTAGATCCACGTAGTACTCGGCGGGGCTGGTGTGGCCGGCCGTTAACCGGGCTATCTGCTGCCGCTGCTCGGCGTCAGCAACCCGCTCAGGCTGGAGCAGGGCCAACGGGTGCACCTTGATGTGATTGGCGATGATGAACTCCAGCCTGGCCAGGCCCACCCCGTCGCAGGGAATGGCCGCAAGGTTGAAGGCCTCCTCCGGATTGCCCACACTTATCAAGATCTGGGTGCGGGTGACGGGCAGATCGCCAATGGCCTGCTCCGTGACGCTGAACGGCAGGTTGCCCCGGTACACCCGGCCGACATCGCCTTCGCAGCAGCTGATCGTGATGGCGTCGCCGTCATGGATGCGCTGGGTGCCATCGCCGGTGCCGACGATGGCCGTAATGCCCATCTCGCGGGCAATTATCGCCGCATGGCAGGTGCGGCCGCCCTGGTCGGTCACCACGCCGCTGGCTCGTTTGAGGATTGGTTCCCAGTCGGGGTCGGTGCGTTCGGTGATCAGTAGGTCGCCAGCCTCAAAACGGCTGATTTCGCCGGGATCCTTAATCACCCGGGCTACGCCGCTGCTCACCGAGGCGCCGATGGCGCGGCCGCTCACCAGGGTTTGCGCCTGATGGGGCTCCAGGTGCCAGCTGCGCAGCACCGCCTGCTGCTGCCGCGACTGCACGGTTTCCGGACGGGCTTGGAGGATGAACAGCTCGCCTGTGAGGCCATCTTTTGCCCACTCGATGTCCATCGGCGTGGGGGCGCCACGCTTAGCGCTGTAGTGACGCTCGATTTGGCAGGCCCAGCGGGCCAGGGTGAGGCACTCGTCATCGCTGAGGGCGAAGCGGTTGCACTCGGCTTCCGGCACGGGCTCGTTTGTCACGGTTATCCCCGCTTCCCCATACACCATCCGGATCGCCTTGCTGCCCAGTCGCTTACTGAGGATCGGCGCAAAGCCCTGCTCAAGCGTTGGCTTAAAAATCAGCACCTCATCGGGGTTAACGGCGCCCTGCACAACGTTTTCACCGAGGCCGTAGGCGGCGGTGAGCAGCACCGCGTCGCGGAAGCCTGTCTCGGTGTCGATGCTGAACATCACCCCGGCGCAGGCCAGATCGGAGCGCACCATGCGCTGCACACCGATCGAAAGGGCGACCTCGAGGTGATCAAAACCATTGAGCTGGCGGTAGGAGATGGCCCGGTCGGTGAACAGCGACGCGTAGCAACGCCGGCAGGCCTGCAGCAGGGCAGCTTCGCCCTGAATATTGAGGAAGGTCTCCTGCTGGCCAGCAAAGCTGGCATCGGGCAGGTCTTCGGCTGTGGCGCTCGAGCGCACTGCTACCGCTGGCAAAACGCCATCTAGTGTTGCCAGCTCTCGATAGGCGGCCAGGATCGCTTCGCTGAGGTCGGCGGGCAAGGTGGTGTTCAGCAGCAGGTTCCGGGCGGCTTTGCCGGCGGCCTGCAGGGCACCGAGATCATCAGCATCCAGGTTTTGGAGTAGATCCTGCAGTGGAGTTCTTAGGTCGTTGCTGCGCAGAAGGTGGCTGTAGGCGGCGGCTGTGGTGGCGAAGCCTCCAGGCACCCGCACACCCTGGCCCGCGAGCTCGCGGATCATTTCGCCTAGGGAGGCGTTTTTGCCGCCCACCTCGGCGATCGCCCCGATGCCAACTGCCGCGAACGGCACGACGAGCAGTTCGCGGCAGTTGGCACGGGTAGTTGGCATGGGTAAGTTGGCAGCCACCCTGAATCTGGCGCCTTCTTGGGGCGTTGTCTTAACTGGAAGCCAGCGATGCAGGCCCCACACCCCCTGCCGCTGGTTCGAAATAGGTGGCACAGTGGGGTGAAGCTTTTTCGTTGCTCGCAAGTTTCTGTGTCTCGCTTTTCCCTCGCCTGGATCGCTGCTTCCGCCCTAAGTACCACCACTCTGCTGGGAGCTCCTGTCTTCGCCCAGTCGCCTGGGGCCGCCGCCGCTGCGGCCAAGCCAGTCAGCCTGGAGACCATGAACGATCTGGCTCTCGCCGCCGCCGTCAACGTCTGTGAGCTGGCGGTAGAGCAGAAATTGGCCGTGCAAAACGCCGTTATCTCCAATGCCAAGGCGATCACCTACGTGGTGACCGCTGCCCATGGCGGTCAGATAGCTGGCAGCGGCAAGCTTGAAGCCGCCCAGATTGTCAACGGCAGCATTGTGCAGATTGTGGGACGGGTTAAGCAGGGCTGTTACGCCAAGATCACCGCCGACGACAAAAAATTTGTGGACGAAGTGATCGCCCAGTACACAGCCCAGGCCTCCAAAGCCCAGCCCAAGAAGTAAAGAGCTTGCCCTTTGACTGGAGATCAGTCGGAGTCGGAAGACTCTGGCTTGCTCTCCGGTAGGAGTTGGGCGAGTAGCCCAGCCGCCATCAGCAATCCGCCCAAGCTAAGGGCCAAGGTTTTATTACTCGCCGCGGGGCCCTCACTCCATACCCCCGCCGCCAGGAAGGCTCCCCCCAGCAGCAGGGAGGGCACCAGCACGATGCCCTTGGCGGTGCGATTCAGACTCATGGGCAGATAAGTGGCCTCATTCAGGCTGCGACGTTGGCACAGTCGGCGCTGGCGAGCGAGTCGGCTTGGGCCAGACCAGCTGCGATTAATCCGTTGCCCAGATCTGCTGCTTGGTTTGTGCTGCCACGCACGGGAGCAAGCGGCTGAACCCTTGCCAACAGGACACCCTGGTTTTGGCCCATCGGCCGCAAATTGACGCGGGTGTGGCGAGGAACGGCTTGGCGAAGCCAGGCCACTGCCTCAGCCTGCTGAGCTTCAGGCACCTCCACACAGGCCAGCTGCACCGTGTAGCTACGGTTTTGGTCGCCTAGCTGCAGCAGGGTTGCCCCCCGCACCTGCAGCACCTCTGCCGCCAAGGCGGCTCCAGGCCACACCAGTAAAAGCGCCAGCAATGCGGCGAGCCATCTCAAAGCTTGGCGCCGCAGCTGGGGCAGAACAGGTGGGCACTTTCGGTGGTGCTACCGCAGGAGTGGCAATGGCGGCTCGTGTCGATAGCAAGCTCCGGATGGGATGGCAGCCCCACCATCTGGGCGTTGCTGGCGCCGGGGGGAACCATCGGATAGCAGTTCTCGTTGCGGCGCACCTTGACATCGATGAAGGCAGGACCGGGATGGTCAAGGGCCTCCTGCAGTTGCTGGCGCAGGTTGGCCCGTTCATCGATGCGCACGCCCCGAACGCCGAAGGATTCCGCTAGAGCTGCGAAATTCGGCATGCCATTGGTCATTTCCGAGGCCGAATAGCGCTCTCCGTAGAAGCTCTCCTGCCACTGGCGCACCATGCCCTGCCAGCCGTTGTTAATTACCACCACCTTCACCGGCAGGTTGTATTGGCTGAGAGTGCCCAGTTCCTGAATGTTCATCAGGATGCTGGCGTCGCCGGCAACACAGATCACCTGCTCATCGGGGAAGGCGGTCTGCACGCCCATGGCTGCGGGCATGCCGAAACCCATCGTGCCAAGGCCCGCCGAGCTGATCCAGCGCCGGGGGCCATTGTGTAGAAATTGGGCTGCCCACATTTGGTGTTGGCCCACATCTGTGGTGTAGAAGGCATCCGGTGCCAGCTCCCTCAGGGCGACAATCACTTCCTGGGGGGCGATGTCTCCCTCCGGATCGGGCACCACCAGGGGATAGTTCTGCTTCCAGCTGTCGATGCGCTGCAACCAGGCCTCGGTGCGGCCCTCCGAGCTGTCCTGGGCTGAGGCAGCCAGAAGGGCTGCTAGCGCGGCCTGGACATCGGCCACCAAGGCCACATCGGGTAGGCGAGTTTTGCCCATCTCAGCCGCGTCGATATCGATGTGGATCACCTGGGCCCGGGGCGCAAAGCCATCCAGCCGGCCTGTGACCCGGTCATCGAAACGGGCACCGGTGGCAATCAGCAGATCGCACTCTGTGACTGCGAAATTGGCATAGGCGGTGCCGTGCATGCCGAGCATGCCCACAGATTGAGGGTGCTTCTCATCGAAGGCTCCCTTACCCATCAAGGTGGTGGTGACAGGCAGGCGGAAGCGTTCGGCCAGCTGTTTCACGGCGCCATGGGCCCCGCTGCTGATGGCTCCGCCACCGACGTAGAGCAGGGGGCGACGGGCTTGGCGGATCAAGGCCAGAGCCGCGGCAACGGCCTCGGGGTCGGGGCTGGGTGGCAACTTGAATCCAGCTGGGATCGCCGAGCCCGGAGCCACCGGCGTGTAGTCAAATTCCTCCAGACCGACGTCCTTGGGCACGTCAATCAGCACAGGGCCGGGCCTGCCACTGGCTGCAATCAAAAAGGCTTCAGCCACGATCCTGCCGATATCGCGGGGATCGCGCACCACCCAGGAGTGCTTCACGATCGGCAGGGTTATGCCGAAGATGTCGGTTTCCTGGAAGGCGTCGGTGCCAATCGAGGCCCGCGGCACCTGCCCGGTGATCACCACCATCGGCACCGAGTCCATCTGGGCGGTGGCGATGCCGGTGACCAGGTTGGTGGCGCCAGGCCCCGAAGTTCCAAAGCAGACGCCAACTTCGCCGGTGGCTCGCGCGTAGGCATCGGCCGCATGGGTGCCGCCCTGCTCATGGCGCACCAGGATGTGCTTCAACCAGCCACGGGACTCTGCCTTGTGCAGTTCGTCATAGATGGGCAGGATCGCGCCGCCGGGATAGCCAAAGATGTGGCGCACCCCATGGCGATGCAGGGCGTCCATAAGGGCATAGCCGCCGTTTACTCGCTGAGGAGCAAAAGCTTCAGAAGCAGTGTCATCACCAATGGTTGTGGCGGTAGCGGACTGGGCCGCAGAGGCGAGGGGCGTCAGCGTCACGGCTGCTGAAGGCCAATCAACTTGGCGGTTAACGGATTACGGCAACCTTAGTTGCCGGCGGCGCTTTCGGGGCCGTTGCCCGCCCCGGTTGCTGGCGCCTGCCGGCTGCCATAGCTCGCAGGATCTGGGCTGGGTCTAGCCAGCGGCCGCCATGGCGCATGCCCCAATGCAGGTGTGGACCAGTAGTGCGGCCGCTCATGCCCACATGGCCGATTAGTTGCCCCGTGCGTACGCCCTGGCCCTGGCGCAGCAGCACCTGACCACTGCTGTAGGTGCCGCCAGAAACCCGGCCGGACAAATGGCAGTAGATGTGCTCGTAATCGCCCGAACGAATCACCAGCCCCAAGCCGCAGCCTCCGTCGTTGATCACGTCCTGCACTGAGCCAGCCCACCAGTTGCGGATCGGCGATCCCATGGGCGCCGCGATATCAAGGCCGTAATGGGGCTCTACCCGACCCCAGGGGCCGGTGCGGGTACCGAAATGGCTGGTGTAAGCCAGGAAGCTGGTGACGGGGAAAACTCCCATCTGCCAGCGACTCTGGGCCAGCCCCGCAGAGCTGGACAGCAGCAGGCAGGCGCTGCCGCTGAACAAGACCGCCGCCGCGGTAAGTCCGGCCTGCATTAGACGGCTCTGCATTAGAGGGCGCTCAGAGCAGGCCCAGCACATGCAGGGGTCCCTTTCCACTGAGTAGCTCCAGCAGGAAAGCGGAAAATCCCACCATCGCCAAGCGCCCATTCCAAACTTCAGAGCTGTTGTTCCAACCCCAGGCCCATTTGTCCTGGGGGTAGAGCTTCACCTTGCTGGGCAATTCGGCGGCTTGGTCGAGGTTCACCTCGGGCCCAGCCATGGCCTGCTGCACCAGATCGGCCAAGCCGTTGATGAAGGCCGGGGTGGTGTCTAGGGCTGGCACACGCCGGAAATTGATGATGCCTGCCTCGGTAGCTATCTCCCGGTATTCGATATCGATCTCCTCGAGGGTTTCAATGTGCTCGCTGACGAAACTGATCGGCACAACCACCAAATCTTTGATGCCAGCGGCGCCGAGATCCTGCAGGGCATCATCTGTGTAAGGCCTAAGCCACTCCACCGGACCTACCCGGCTCTGGTAGGCGAGCGTGAAGGGATTGGCGAAGCCCAGATCACTATCAAGTCGCTCCATGATCAGCTGGGCGCAGGCTTCGATCTCTTTTTGGTAGGGGTCGCCCGCCTCCTCCACATAGCTCTTAGGCACCCCATGGGCACTAAAAAACACATGGGCTTTTGAGGGCTCGGGGCAAGCCTGGATTTCGCGGGCAACCAAGCCAGCCATGGCACCCACGTAGCCGGGGTCGTCGTAGTAGCTGCGAATGCAGCGGATCGGCAGCAGGGAAAAGCCACTGTCGGCCTGGCGCAACCGTTGCAGCTCGCGGAAACTCGAACCGCTGGTGCTGATCGAAAAGTGGGGATAGAGGGGCAGCACCACCACCTCCTCAACCCCGTCGGCCTTGATGTCGGCCACAGCCGACTCGGTGAAGGGATGCCAGTAGCGCATCGCCACATAGCTGGTGGCTTCGATGCCGCGAGTGCGCAGTTCGCTCTGCAGTTCGCGGGCCTGTTGCTCGGTGATACGCCGCAGCGGCGAACCACCACCGATGGAGCGGTACGCCTCCTGGGACTTACCAGCCCGCAGGGTACTAATCAACCAGGCCAACGGTTTTTGTAGGGCTGGATTGGGCAACCGAATGATTTCCGGATCGGAAAACAGGTTGTAAAGAAACGGGCCAACGTCCTGGATACGCTCGGGTCCACCGAGGTTCAGCAGCAGCACGCCAACTTTGGCCATGCTCTCGTTCCACGCGGCTCAGAGGATCAGAGCGTAACGCTGCCGCTCCTCCCCTAGCGACCAAGGCGCAGGATCGATAACGTCAAGTTGTGTGCTGCAACGTCAGCCTCTGTGCTGGGCCCATGGCAAAAGCAGCGGTGGAGGTGGATCTGGCTAGGGCAGATGCCAGCTCAGCAGTCTCCACTGAAGCCTTGGCCAACTTGCAGATCGGTCTCGCCCAGGCAAACCAAGCCCTAGCCCAAGCGGGAGTCTCCTTGCGCATAGAGCTGCGCGGCCAAAGGTTGGGGCTGCGCGGACCCCTTCCCTGTCGCCGGGGCTCGGGCCGCCACCCTGTGCAGCGCATCAGCCTCGGGCTGCCTGCCGATACTGCTGGTCTTGAGCTGGCTAGGGAGCGGCTTAAAGAGGTGTTGCGTCAGCTGCAGCAAGGGCGCTTCGCATGGAGTGCCTGGGGGGTTCAACAAGCTCAGCCACCTTCACCTTCACCCTCAACTTCATGGTTGCCGGCAGCTACTCAGCCCGCCGCGGACGATTTGCTGGGGTTGGCAGCTTTTGAGGCAGCATTTTTTGCCGATCCCCGCCGCCGCCGCAACCCTGCCGGTTGTCGCACCACCTGGAGCAGCGCCTACCTGCCCTACCTGAGGCGCCTGGCGGCCGTTGCGGCCGAGCGCGACCTGCCCTTGGGTCTGCCCCTACTCGAAATGGCGCTAGAGAGCTACGCCGCCAGCAGTCGCAGCCGCCAGCAGTGCGGCACCGCCCTGGCCGCCCTGGCTCGCCACTTTGAGCTCGACCTGCCCGATAACTGGAGTGAGAGGGCTGCTGGTTATGGCCTACATGCGGCCCAGTTCCGGCGGCTTCCGGGTGATCCTCAGATTTTGTTGTGGGCCGAGCAGATCCCCAATCCGGCCTGGCGCCTGGCCTACGGCTTGATGGCCAC
>NZ_JAGQCR010000055.1:0-15354 GCF_024346295.1 Cyanobium sp. BA20m-14 | reverse complement strand
CAGCCCATAGCGAAAATCAGCCTCAAGCTTGAGCTGTTGATAGTTCAAGTTCACCAGCTTCCGGCTGGCAAAAACAATTAGACCTGTGCCACCAACAGAGTAGACAAGCAGCACCAAGGCCAACTTGTCGCTGATAGTCCACAATACAATTATAAAACTGACGAAAGTGAGCAGGGCAGATATTATCTCAACCGTGACACTGAGACTGGTGCCGGTGAAGCTGGCCGCGTCTTGTGAAATGCGCTGATCGGGGTTATCAATCTCCTCGATTGACTCATCATTTGGATTGAGAACGTAATAAGCCCGATTTGAAAGGTATCGGCTCAACAGGCGGCCGCTCAGCCACTCGCGCCACAGCAGGCCAAGCTTGGGGATTAAATAACTCTGAATAGCCCTGATCGGCAGAGCTATAACCAAGCAAAAAGCATAAATAGCAACGATCTTCCAAAACTCCTCAGCCTTGTAGCCGACCAGAGCATTTTCGATGTTGCGAGCTACATAGCTAATCCCCACATTGATACCATTGACAACCAGGATCAGCAGGGTGATCACCGCCATCAACAACCAGGGCAACCAGCGCCCGTGACGCAACTTGCCTCGGAAAGCCACAAAACAGCCCAGCCCACCGGCCAGCAGCACCATCACCAGCGGCCCGATCGGGCTGTTCCAAATTGCTGCCACCTGCTCGGGCACCCCGGGCAGGAAACGGCTGCGCAATTCGGGAATCACGGCGCCGGTCAGGGCCAAAACCCCAGTGAGCAGCAACAAGGTGCTACCTACGACCACCGCAAGCAATGCCACCACCAGCAGTAGAAACTGCCAGCTCTTGGTGTCGTCTACCGGCAGGAAATAGGGCTGGGCCAGGCGTTGCAACTTCGCCAGTTGACCGCGAAGAGCCTTGAGGGGGTTCATGGGGCAGGTCGAATCAGGTCATTGTCGCGGGCCCGCGGTCAGCCCGGGGGCCAGGCCAGCGGACGCCCCCCTAGCACATGCACATGCAGGTGAAACACGGTCTGGCCCGCATCCGCGCCGCTGTTGATCACTGTGCGAAACGACTCCAGACCCTCCTGGCGGGCCACCTGGGCAGCCACAAGCAAGAGGTGGCCGAGCAGGAGCTCGTGCCCGGCAGTGGCATCAGCAAGCTGGGCGATCGGCTGGCGTGGAATCACCAGCACATGGACCGGAGCCTGGGGCGTTACATCGCGAAAAGCCAGGCAATGCTCATCGGCATACACCTGATCGCAGGGGATCTCGCCGCGGAGGATGCGCCCAAAGATCGTGTCTTGGCTCACAAAAGCAACGGGGGTGGGACAGGGGTGGCACTAACGGTGTAGTAGCACATGGCGTGATGTTGGCACGGTGCAAGACGGCGGCGCTGCAGGGTCTGGAGGCCAGGCCAGTGCTGGTGGAGGTGGATCTGGCTCCCGGCTTGCCGGGCCTGCAGCTGGTGGGCCTGGCCGATGCGGCTGTGCAAGAAGCCCGGGAGCGGGTGCGCTCGGCCATTCGCCACAGCAGCCTGAAGGTGCCGCTGACGCGGGTGGTGGTGAATCTGGCCCCCGCCGACCTGCGCAAGGAGGGGCCGGCTTTTGACCTGCCGATCGCCCTGGGCCTGCTACTGGCCAGTGGCCAGCTGGATGCCGCCAGCAACAACGAGGTTTGGAGCGCCGGGGAGCTGGGGCTGGACGGCAGCTTGCGGCCGATCCGGGGGGTGCTGGCGATTGCGATTGCAGCCCGGAACCATGGCGCCCGGGCCTTGGTCGTGCCCCAGGCCAATGCCTGGGAGGCCGCATTGGTGGAGGGGCTGCGGGTGTGGGGCGCCGCCGATCTCGGCCAGGCCTTATGGCGACTGCAGCATCCGCGGGCCCGTCCGGCCGCCCCTGCCCGTGCCCGTGCCCCCGCCTCCGCCATCGCGCTTAAACAAGCCAACGCGCCGATAACCGCCAGGCCCGCAGCTGAAGATCTTGCCGACGTCAAAGGGCAGCCCCACGGACGCCGGGCCCTGGAGATCGCAGCAGCCGGAGGCCACCACCTGCTGCTCTGCGGCCCACCCGGCAGCGGCAAAACAATGCTGGCCCAGCGCCTGGCGGGGCTGCTACCCCCGCTCGATCCAGCGGAGGCCCTTGAGCTCACCGCCGTCCACTCGGTGGCGGGACTACTGGACAGCAGCCAGGGCTTGCTGCAAACGCGCCCGTTTCGCAGCCCCCACCACAGCTGCTCCGGGCCGGGGCTGATAGGTGGAGGTGGCCAACCCAGACCGGGAGAGCTGGCCCTGGCCCACCACGGAGTGCTGTTTCTCGATGAGCTGGCCGAATTTCGCCGGTCCGTGCTCGACCAATTGCGCCAGCCCCTAGAAGACGGCGAAGTCTGGATTCACCGCGCCCGCCAGCGAACTCGCTTCCCCTGCCGCATCACCCTGGTGGCCGCGGCCAATCCCTGCCCCTGTGGCTGGTTTGGCGACCCAGAGCGCAGCTGCAGCTGCGGGGAGGGCCAGCGGCGGCGCTACTGGGGCCGGTTGTCGGGCCCCCTGCTGGATCGCATTGATTTGCAGGTGGTGATGAGACGGCCATCCAGCGCCGCCCTAACGGCACCGTTTAGGGACCAGGGCGGCAGCCCGGCCAGCGACGAATCAAGCGCTGAGGTGCGAGCAAGAGTCCGCCGGGCCCGGGCCCACATGGCTGCCCGCAATCCCGGGGGCTGCTGCAACAGCCGCATCGCCGGAGGTCAGCTGCAGCAAGTGCTTCAACTGGAAAGCGAAGCCTTAGAAGTGTGGGATGCTGCGATTCAGCACCGGCAGCTCAGTGCCCGGGCTGGCGCCCGGCTGCTGCGGGTTGCCCAAACGATCGCCGACCTAAACGATCAAGCCAGTATTGACGCAACTGCAATTGCCGAAGCGCTTACCTACCGGTCGTTTGATCAAGGGGTATCTCGCTAAGCGGGAGACCAGATCAAAGCGATCAACGGCGGCGGCGGCGCTGCTGGGCCTTGCGCTTGTACTTCTCAACAGGTGTCTCGTGGTGACGCAGACGCTTTAGGTCAGCGAAGATGCCCGCCTTAGACACCTGGCGCTTAAAGCGACGCAGGGCCGATTCAATCCCTTCGTTTTCGCCGACGGTGACCTGGGTCATGAAGCGCTGCGCTGCTCACAGAGCTTGCCAATGTAGCAACCGCCTTTCCGCTCACACCACTCCCCCCTGCTTCGAGGTCAGCGCTTGGTGCCAGAGAGGCCTGAAATGGGGCTGGGCGCAACTACCGGCAGCCCAGGCTGGATCGCAGCATCAGGCCAGGTATCGCGGTAGAGATACACGTGGCCCAGATTGCGACCGCCGTAGGCCCGGCGCTTGAGCTGCCAGCCCGGTTCAAACACCAACTGGAGGAAGCCAGCGCCCTGGCCCTTAGTGCGAGCAACTAGCATTTCAGGGCCCGCTCCGGCCTTGGTTGGCACGGCCAACAGCACGTTGTCGCCGCTCTGACGCAGAACTGTTAGGCGGTAACTCGTGGCCAGATCTGCACCGCCGACTCGCACCGAGTAGCCGTTGGCATCGATGAAGCGGCTGCAGATGCCGCTGAAATCAAAAGTTGCAAGCAGGGGGCTCACCGGAGCTGGTGACCCTGGGGCCACGGCAAAACAAGGCCGAGTCGGCTTGACCTGCTCATAGATGTTGAGTTGGGCGCGGACGCCATCGCCGATGGGCGCTGCCACCAGAACAAAACGCTCCTGGCTGAGATCCGCAGCTTGAAACAGGGCGCTGGCCATGGCTGGGGTGGCAGCAAATGCCACCCCAGCGGCGAAAGCTCCAGCTGCCATGGGGAGGGAATTGACGCCCAGATGGGGCAATCTCATCACGGCATTGGCAAGCAACATGTGCTTAATCGTATGCGCGGTATCCGGCAAGGTCTAGGCCGGCTTGTTGATCCGGATGGCCACCAACAGGGCCGCAACCGTGCCGGGCAGGCTCAGGCCCAGGATCCAGAGGGTGGTCTGCTGTCCCAGGTCGGGTTCGCCGTAGGCGAGCTCAAACACCGAGCCCGTGAAGGCGATGCCAAGTATGCAGGCAAGAGCCAGGAACAAGCCGGCCAGGGGTTTCATGGGCATGGAGAAGAACGATCAGCGGATGGAACGGACATCTGCCCGTTGAAAGCCCTTTTCCAGCAGGCCTTCATTGAGGCTGAGCTCATCGGTGACCCGGTCAACAAAAAGCACACCTTCGAGGTGGTCCATCTCGTGCTGGATGCAGCGGGCCAGTAGGCCATCAGCCTTGACCCGTTGGGGGCGGCCCATCTCGTCGCGATAGCTGACCTCAATCGTGGCCGGGCGCACTACATTCAGATAAACGCCAGGGATGCTGAGGCAGCCTTCCTCATAAGTCTCGATTGCAGCACCGAAGCAGGCGATCTCGGGATTGATCAGGACCATCGGCGCCGCGGCGGCATTCTCGGGATCAAGATCAATCACCAGTAGCTGCTTATGCACTCCCACTTGGGGTGCCGCTAAACCAATGCCCTTGGCCGCATACATGCTGCGCAGCATGTCCCGGGCCAGATCTCGCACACTCTCATCAACCTTGCTGATCCGCTTGGCCGGGGTGCGCAGCACCCCATCGCCAAGGGTGTGGATCGTGAGGGGGGACTCCTCAAGGGCATCCTTGGGCACTTGAACGCCGCGGCTGGCCTGAACGGCGGAGCGTGCCATCTGGGCAAAGCTGCCGGCTGAACTGCGGGCCAACGCGATACTTGAACGAACGACATCCACTTTATGTCGTTATCCCTCGGTGCATGCGGTGGCTGACCCCCCTGGAGCCCTTCCCGCCGCTGTTGTGGTGGGCCAAACCCCCAGCCTGCGGGAGCCACGGCTACTTGACGGGGTGCTCTATTGGCTGGAGCAGCGACCCCATGAAGGGGGGCGCACGACCCTGCTGCGGCGCCTGGGGCCAGACCAGCCAGCAGAGGAGCTAACCCCTGGCAGCTGGAATCTGCGCAGCCGGGTGCATGAATACGGTGGCGGCAGTACGGCCCTGGGCCACAGGAGCGATGGCCGGCCAGTAGCAGTGTTCAGCCACGACGGTGACCGCTGCCTCTGGCTGCTGGAGCTCGATGGCAGCGATCGCCAGCCGCGACGGCTCAGCCCGCCAGGTGGCTACGGCGGCGGCTTGATCGATGCCGGCCGCGACCGCTGGATCGGCGTGCGGGAAAGCGGCAGTGATAAAGGTGCTGGCTGCGACCAGCTGGTGGCTGTTGGGCTGGAAGGTGGCGAGCCCCAGCCGTTGGTGGTGCCAGCCGACTTCTGCGGCTACCCGGCCCTGAGCCCCTCCGGCGCAGGGCTGGCCTGGGTGGAGTGGCAGCAGCCCTTCATGCCCTGGGAGCGCAGCCAGCTCTGGCTGGGGCACTTCGATGCGGCAGGCCAGCTCAGCGGCCGCCGCCTGCTCGCAGGATCGGGGGTGGAACCAAACCCGAACATTTCGGTGTTCCAGCCACTCTGGTGCGGGCCCCACCTGGTGGTGGCAAACGATCGCTCAGGCTTCTGGAACCTCGAACAGCTCGACAACGCCGAGGGATTCGACGCAGAAACCCTGAGCGCAGAGGCGCCGCTTGCCTGGCGGCCGCTGCTGCCCATGCAGGCGGAATTCGGCCTGCCCCAGTGGGTTTTCGGCATGGGCACCCAGGCCTGGGATGGCGAGCAGCTGCTGGCCATCGCCTGCCTGCAGGGGCGCTGGCAGCTGGGCCGCGTGGAGCTGCCGAGCCAGAGCGGAGGTGCCGGCCAGTGGCAGCCCCTGGCCATCGCCTTTGATGATCTGGCTGGTATTTGTGCCGAACGGGGACGGCTGGCCTGCATCGCCGCTTCAGCAACTGAACCAGCGGGCCTGCTCGAGCTGGACCTGGCCAGCGGCAACTGGTGGCATAGCCCTGCTGCCGCCTGCCCTCTGGCGACGCAGGCGATCAGCCTGCCGCAGGAGCTGTGGTTTGAGGGCCACGGCGGCGCCCGCAGCCACGCCTGGTTTTACCCTCCAGCCGGGGGAGCCCACCGGGAGGCACCATTGCTGGTGAAAAGCCACAGCGGCCCCACCGCCATGGCCCGCACGGCCCTGAACTTGGCCATTCAGTTTTGGACAACTCGAGGCTGGGGGGTGGTGGATGTGAACTACGGCGGCTCGACCGGCTTCGGCCGCGCCTATCGGCAGCGGCTCGCTGGCCAGTGGGGCGTGGTGGATGTGGACGATTGCGCCGCAGCAGCCCAGAGCCTGGTGGCGGCGGGCCAGGCCGATCCCGACCGCATCGCCATCGAAGGCGGCAGTGCCGGCGGCTTCACCACCCTGGCCGCCCTGTGCTTTACGGACGTATTTCGCGCCGGCGCGAGCCGCTACGGCGTAGCCGACCCCAGCGCGTTGGCGTCTGAGAGCCATCGCTTTGAAGCCCGCTATCTCGATGGGCTGATCGGCCCCTGGCCGGAAGCGCGCGCCACCTACGAGGCCCGCTCACCGCTGGCCCACGCCGATCAAATCCGCTGCCCGGTGATCTTTTTTCAGGGCCTCGATGACAAGGTGGTGCCACCGGAGCAAACAGACCGCATGGCAGCAGCGCTCGAAGCCAACGCCATCCCGGTGGAGGTGCACCGCTTCCCGCAGGAGGGCCACGGTTTCCGCGATGGTGCCACCTTGATCCGCGTCCTGGAGGCCACTGAGGCTTTCTTCCGCCGGCACTTCAACCTGTGATCGCAACCTTGGCGAGCGACCTGCTGCCCAGCTTCGGCTGGTTGGCCCTGGCCCTGGCCTGCCTCAGCCTGATCCTGGCGGTGGGGCGAGCCCTTGGTGCCCGCTTGCAGCTGCGACTCTGGGGCATCCCCGAAGCCCTGCTGGCCGGCCTGCTGGGCCTGCTACTGGCCCCGGACGGCCCCCTGCCGCTGCTGCCTCCTCAGGTGATGCAGCTATGGGCCGATCTGCCGCTGGTGCTGCTCACCCTGGTGTTTGGCTCGCTGCTGCTCGGCAAACCCCTGCCCAAACTGGAGGGGCTGTGGCGGCCGGTGTCGGGGCAGGTGTCGCTGGCGCTGGTGCTGGCCTTTGGGCAATTCGTGGTGGGGGGCCTGGCGGTGCTGCTGGTGCTGCAGCCCTGGCTGGGGGTGAGCCCGGTGATGGCCTGCCTGATCGAGGTGGCCTACGAGGGCGGCCATGGCTCCGCCGCGGCGATGGGGCCGAGCTATGCGGCCCTGGGCTTTCCCGGCGGCCAGGCCCTGGGCCTAGCCATGGCCACGGTGGGGCTGCTGAGCTCCACTTTGGTTGGGGGGCTGGTGGTGGTGGTGGCCCGCAGCCGCGGCTGGCTGTTGGCCGATGCCCCAGGCAGCGCACCCAGCGAACCCACCAGCACGGCCAGCGGCGATTCAGGTGGCGTGGCGGCCAGGGCGGCGGCTTGGGCGGTGAACCTAGCCCTGGCGGGCATGGCCGTGCTCACGGGCGTGGCGCTACTGGCCGGATTGCGCTGGCTCACCGCTGGGTTGGGGGATGGCGTTGCCAGCGTTGTTGATGCGCTGCCGGTGTTTCCGTTAGCGATCGTGGGGTCGCTGCTGGTGCGTTTAGCGCTGGAGCGCAGCGGCAAAGCCCATTGGGCCTCTTCCGCGGTGCAGGGCCAGGTGGGCACCCTTTCGGCAGATTTGCTGATCACCGCCGCCACCGCCGGGCTGGATCTGGCCCTGCTCAAGGCCGACTGGCTGCCGCTCACGGTGCTTGCCCTAGGCGGCCTGGTGTGGAACCTGGCGGTGACCCTGCTGCTAGCCCCGCGGCTGCTGCCCGCCGACTGGTTTGAGCGGGCGGTGATTGAGTTTGGCCAGGCCACGGGAGTGGCGGCTAGCGGCCTGCTGCTGCTGCGCATGGCCGATCCAGACGACCGCAGCGACGCCCTACCGGCCTTCTCGATCAAGCAGCTGATGCTGCAGCCGTTTTTGGCTGGAGGGGTGGTGACGGTGGTGGCGCCGCTGGCGGTGGCGGGCTGGGGGCTGCCGCTTTGGACCGGCTTCTGCTTTGCCCTGGTGCTGCTGTTTGGCGGCACGGGGCTGTGGCTGGCGCGCAATCAGGCGCCGGCGCCGTAGTGCAGGGAGCGAAACTGCTGATGCACCGCGGCCATCTGGGCAGCGCTGAGCAGCGGTGGCTCACCGAGTTGCAGGGCCTGCAGATACATCTGGGCCAGCGTTTCCACCTCAACGGCGATGCGCAGGGCTTGATCGAGGCTGGTGCCGAGGGTTACCTGGCCGTGCTGGGCCAGCAGGCAGGCCAGCCGATCCTCCATGGCCTGCACTGCCAGGGCCGAAAGCTCGGCTGTGCCAAAGGTGGCGTAGGCCGCGCAGCGGATGTCATCACCGCCGGCCACCGCGGTCATGTAGTGGAAGGGGGGAATGGGGCTGCCGTGGCAGGCGAGGGCCGTGGCATGGATCGAATGGCAATGCAGCACCGCCTGGATCTCAGGCCGGCTGGCGAGGAGATCGGCGTGCAGCCGCCACTCGGAGGAGGGCCGCCGCTGGCCAGCTGCCGCCCCAAGTGGCTTGCCGCTGGGATCAATCGCCACCAGATCCTGCGGCTGCATCTGCTCGAAGGGCAGGGAGCTGGGCGTGATCAGCAGGCCACCAGGAATACGCACCGATAGGTTGCCGGAGGTGCCCTGATTGAGCCCGCAGGCGTTTAGGCGCCGGGACACCTCCACGAGCTGCTGGCGCAGCTCCTGCTCAGTCATTGCCATAAAGCTCCTGCAGCCCAGCCTCCGTGGCCGCGGCCACGCCCCGCTCGGTGATCAGGCCCGTCACCAGCCGCGCCGGCGTGACATCAAAGGCCGGGTTGAAGCCGGCGCTGCCCGTTGGCGTTAGCTGCACCGTGGTGATCGCGCCATCCGGTGCCCGCCCCTGGATGTGGGTCACCTCCTCGGCGCTGCGGGCCTCGATCGGGATCTCGGCCACGCCATCGCCAATCGTCCAGTCGATCGTGGAGGCGGGCAAGGCCACATAAAAGGGCACGCCGTTGTCGTGGGCGGCCAGGGCCTTGAGATAGGTGCCGATCTTGTTGCACACATCGCCGCGGCGGGTGGTGCGGTCGGTGCCCACGATCACCGCATCCACCTGGCCGTGCTGCATCAGGTGGCCGCCGGCGTTGTCGACGATCACGGTGTGGGGCACGCCCTCCTGAGCCAGCTCAAAGGCGGTGAGCGAGGCGCCCTGGTTGCGCGGCCGGGTTTCATCGACCCACACATGAATGTTGAGCCCGGCGCGGTGGGCCTTGTATATCGGCGCCAGGGCCGTGCCCCAGTCGACGGTGGCCAGCCAGCCGGCGTTGCAGTGGGTGAGCACATTGAGCCTGGCGCCTGGCCTGGCCGCCGCCAGCTGCCGGAAGATCGCCAGCCCGTGCTCGCCGATGGCCTCGCCCATGGCCACGTCCTCATCGGCGATCGCCGCGGCCTCCAACCTGGCCGCCTCGGCCCGCTCGACCGGCGGCAGCGGCTGCACCTTGGCCCGCACCCGCTCCAGGGCCCAGCGCAGGTTGATCGCCGTGGGCCGGGTGGCATTGAGTTGCTCAAAGGCTGCCGCCAGAGAGGCGTCGCCCGGATCGGCCTGCAGGGCCAGCATCAGCCCGTAGGCGCCCGTCACGCCGATCAGCGGCGCCCCGCGCACCACCATCGTGCGGATCGCATCAGCCGCCTCAGCGCAGCTGCGCAGGGTGCGCGTCGTGAACTGGTGGGGCAGCAGGGTCTGATCGATCACCCCCACTGCGCGGCCATCCGGCTCCAGCCAGATCGTGCGCCAGGGCTTGCCGTCGATGTTCATGGCTGCGGAAGTGGGCCGAGTCTTCTCCTGATCATCTCTGGGGGTGGGGAACTGGGGCAGATCAGCGCCAGGAACAGCAGCAGAAAGATTTTGGGAAGGACCGTCTCGCAATTCGTACAACCTGTACAGATTCCCGGAGCCTGTCGCAAACCCAACCACACACCCCTGCCACCTGCTCAAATCAGCCGGTAGCCAAACCAATCCGGCACCTGGCTCTGGCTCAGGCCCTCAAGGTGGGGCTCCAGCTGCACATGCCAGCGCTCACCGCCCAGCAGCTCCAGCTGCTCGATCGCCAGGCAGTCGTCCACGGCCGCCAGGTCATCCTTGTGCTGCTGCAGGGCCCCACGCAGCCACTGCCGCTTGGCCGCTGCCTTGGCCGCCTGGGGCGAGCGGGCCACCACCAGGCCGAAATGATGCAGCTCCGCGAGGCAATCGGGGCGGTAGGCGCCCAGGTTCACAAACCACAGCCGCTCGGGCCGGGGCGCGGCCGGCTCGCGCCTGAGGCTCACCGCGAAGCCATCCACCGCCCGCACCGCCAGGTAGCTGTCCAGGTGCAGGCCCTCACGCCTCCCGAACCACTGCCGCCGCAGCTCCGGAAGCGCCGCTTCGATCGTGGCGCCCGCCACGAAGCGCACGTCGTGGAGCTCGATGTGGCAGCCCGGGGCGCGGCCGCCCAGCACCACCAGAAACAACTCGGGTGCGCTCACGGCTGTTGCTGGTCGGGCGGAGAAATCAGCGCCAGCATCCCAGCAGCTGAGCTGTTGGCTGCTGGATGGGCACCGCGATGGATGTGCTGGTGATGGATGGGCTGGCGGTGGATGTGCTGGTGGTTGGTGCGGGCCTCTCCGGGCTGGTTGCCGCACGCCGCCTGCAACAGCAGGGGCTGCGCGTGCGCGTGCTGGAGGCGCGGACGCGGCTGGGCGGGCGGATGGTGAGCCGCACCCTCAGCGATGGCAGCGTGGTGGATCTGGGCGGCCAGTGGGGCGGCACGACCCACCACCGCTTCGCGGCGCTGCTGAGCGAGCTAGGCATCAGCCGCTACCCCAGCCACTACACCGGAGACGGGATCTGGTGCTGGCGCGGTGAGCGGCTGCAGGCCCCCCTGGCGGCCCGCTTCGCCGACAGCCTCCTCTTCTTTGAACCCGATGCTCTGCACCTGGACGCCGAAGCGTTGGCGGCAGCCCAGGCCTTGCAGCGGACCTTCTCGGAGCTGGTGGAGGGGATCGATCCGCGCCAGCCCTGGCGCAGCCCCCAGGCCGAGTCGCTCGATCGGCTCAGCGTGGCCGCCTGGGCCGCACAGCACACCAGCCTTCCCCTGGCCCGGCTGCCGCTCGACTGGCTCTGCCGGGTGGGCGGCTCCGGCGGCTTCGAACCCTGGGAAACCTCGATCCTCCATCTCGCCTGGACCCAGGCGGTGGCACCCCAGGCCGAGAGCCCCGAAGCCTGGCTCGTGCAGGGCGGTGCCGGCTCGGTGGCCCAGCGACTGGCGGCCGATCTCGACGCCCACAGCCCGGGCTGTCTCCAGCTCGGCGCACCCGTGCAGGCCATCGCCCAACAGGGCGACACGGTGCAGGTGATGGCCGAAGGCCTGGCACCGCTGCAGGCGCAGGCCGTGATCGTGGCCGTGCCGCCGCCGCAGCGGCTGGCGATCCGCTTTGAGCCGGCGCTGCCTGCCGCCCACCAGGCGCTGCTGCAGCGCACGGCCATGGGAGGCATGACCAAGATCCTGGCCCGCTACGCCCGTCCGTTCTGGCGCGAGCAGGGCCTCAACGGCCTGGGCATCGGCGATCGGCCCTGGCTGGAGCTCACCGCCGACAGCGGGCCGCCGAGCGGCCAGCCGGCCGTGCTGGCGAGCTTCGTGGCCGGCGAGCGGGCGCTGACGCTGGCGGCCCTGCCCGCTGCCCAGCGGCGGGCGCTGATCCTGCAGGATCTCGCCGCCTACTGGGGTCCGGAGGCCGCCAAACCGCTGGAGCTGGTGGAGCAGGCCTGGAACAGCGAGCCGTTCACCGGCGGCGCCTTCACCAGCTTCCTTGCCCCGGGCTGCTGGACCAGCCACGCCCGCCTGGCCGCCGGCGCTGAGGGCGGCCCCGGCCCCGCCCACCACGGGCGGGTGCTCTGGGCCGGCACCGAAGCATCCCCCCGCTGGCCGGGCTATTTCGAAGGGGCGATCGAAGCCGGTGAGCTGGCGGCCAGCGATGCCGCTGCGCTCCTGACGGCATGAGCCAACCGCCCTACATCCACGGCAGCAGCGCGCGTGAACAGCAACGGCTGATCGCGCAGGCAGCCTTGCTGGCGCCCCTGCTGGCCGCCAATCTGGAGCTGCACCCGGGCGAGCGGCTGCTCGAGATCGGCTGCGGCGTGGGGGCCGTGCTGGGCCAGATCGCGCGCAGCCATCCGCAGACGCAGCTCAGCGGCATCGACATCAGCCCCGAGCAGATCGCCGGAGCACACAGTCACCTGGATGCACTGGGGCTGGGTGCGGCCAGCTCCAACCCTGTGGAGCTGGTGGTGGGCGATGGCGCTGCGCTGCCCTGGCCCGATGGGCACTTCGATCGGGTGCGGCTGGTGTGGGTGATCGAGCACCTGGGGGATCCATCGACGCTGCTGCGGGAGGCGCGCAGGGTGCTGCGGCCCGGCGGCACGATCCACCTCACCGAAACCGACTACACCAGCCTCCAGGTGTCGCCCCCGGACAGGGCGATCCAGGCTCTGCTGACCGCCTTTGTGGCCCACTTCAACCGCCACGGCGATGCCCATGCCGGCCCGCGACTCGGGCCCCTGCTGGAGCAGGCGGGCTTCACAGCCGTGAGCAATCAGATGGTGGGCATCCATCACTGGTGCCCCAGTGGGCGCGAGCAGGTGCACGACTTCTGCACCTACCTGCTGGGGTTCATTGAACCCGAACTGCCGGCCCTGCTGGCGGCAGCTCCCAGCGCCGAGGTGGCAGCGCGGATCGCGCTCGGTGCGCAGCGGTTTGGCCAGCTGGGCCAGCGCCCCGATGGGGCCATCAGCCTCAGCATCTATCAGGGGCGCGGCATCGCCGACGCCTGAGTGCTGGCCGGGCGACGGAAGTCGGCGAACAGCACGACAGCGCCGCTGCCGCTCTGGCTGATCTCAAGCTCCAGAAACGGCCCGCTCGCATCGCGGCGCAGCCAACCGCTCACCCGACCGCTGTCTTCGGTTTCGACCAGCAGCACCCGGCAGCTGCGGGACTCGATCCAGCCGATCAGGGGTTCCACCCCCTGAAACGAGGGTTGGCCCTGGCGGTTGTGGCCCTGCACGGCCCCGGGGCCGGTGTGCACCGCCCTCCAGTCGCGCTGGCCCCGCACGCGGCCGTCACGGCCCACCTGCAGCTGCAAGCGCTGCAGGCTGGGCGCCACTCCCCCGTTCACATGCGTCTGCGCCTCGGCCTGCCAGGCGCCCGAGAGCGTGCTGAGGTCGGCCGGCGCAACGCAAGGGAGCGGGCCGGGAGCCGCAACCGCCGGACTCCAGGGCAGCGGCGCGGCCAGGGCAACAGCCAGCCAGAGCGATCGCCAGGGGTGCAATGGGGTCAGCGTCTGAGGCGGCATGGCGGATTGGCATTCCAGGGCATCACGGCATCGTCCAGCAGGATGAGGAGATCGACTCCAGGGTGATGGATTTCTTCGATCGGCAATGGAGCTCCTACCGGGCGATCGTGGAGCACGACCTGATGGAGCACCACCAGAAACAGACTTGGACTCAGAGATTGGACCAGCCTGGGGCGAGCAGAATGAACAGGTTGCCGAGCACCCATGGACTTCTTTGAAAACCAATGGAGCACCTATAAAACAATCGTCCAACACGACTTCATGCACCATCGGGCCCTGGTTGGGGCGGTGGAGCAGGTTCTGAAGCACTACTTCGACGGAGCACCAGCTGGGCACCGCCCCCACTTTGTAGACCTGGGCTGTGGCGATGCCGACCCCCTGGCGGCCGTTCTACGGGACCTCCCCCTCGGTTCGCTCCTGGGTCTGGATCAGGCCTCCTCCGTCCTGCCTCTTGCTGCCAAAGCCCTGGGGGAGGTGCCCTATCCCTGCGACTGGATCCAGGCTGAGCTCCTGGAGTGGGCCACAGCGGCAACGCCACAAACCAATCCGATTGACATCCTCTATTCCTCGTTCGCCATCCACCACCTGGATGGGGAGAGCCAAGAGGCCTTCCTGGCGGGGGTTCGGAAGAAGATCAACCCCAAAGGCATTTTTCTCTGGGCGGACATTTTTCGGGAACCCGGTGAATCAGTTGACGACTTTCGACTGCGCTACACCCAACGGATGACCGACCACTGGGGGGGTGTCCTCCAGCCGCAGCAACTGGCCCATGCCTGCTTCCATGTGAGTCATTACGACCTTCCCGCTGACCGAGCCGCCATCGGCACCACAGCCCGCAACCAGGGCTGGAGCCTTGCCTGGATCTGGGCTGGACCCGACCAGGCCGAGGCGCTGGCGGTGCTGACGCCGGCCTGATTCAGGCGCTCAGCTGTGCTCCCGCAGGAAGGCGATCGTGCCCTCCAGCTCCTCGCCGAAGCGCTCGATCTCCTCGGGGGTGGTGGTGAAGCTGAGGCTGGCGCGGGCCGAGCTCGGAATGCCGTAAAGGCGATGCAGGGGCTGGGTGCAGTGGTGGCCGCTGCGGATGCAGATGCCGGCTGAATCCAGCAGGGCAGCGATGTCGTTGGCATGCAACCCATCCACCGTGAAGGCCGCCAGGGCACCCCGATCGGGCTGTTGCTCGGGCGTGGGACCCAGGATCCGCACGCCTTCGATCGCCCGTAGACGATCAAACAGCTGGCGGGTGAGCACCTGCTCCCAGGCGTGGATGCGCTCCAGGCCCAGGGCGTTGAGGTAATCGAGGGCGGCGCCCATACCGATCGCTTCGCCGATGGCCGGCGTGCCCGCCTCAAACTTGTGGGGCAGCTCCGCCCAGCTGCTGTGGTCCAGGTACACGTCCTGGATCATTTCGCCGCCGCCGAGGAAGGGGGGCATCGCCTCCAGCAGGGCCTCGCGGGCCCAGAGGAAGCCCATGCCCGTGGGGCCGCAGAGCTTGTGGGAGCTGCCCACCAGGAAATCGCAGCCGAGCGCAGCCACATTCACCGGCAGGTGGGGCAGGCTCTGACAGGCGTCCACCAGCACCAGGGCACCGGCGGCGTGGGCCAGCGGCACCACCTGCTCGATCGGATTGAGGCAGCCGAGGGTGTTGCTCACCTGCACCAGGCTCACCAACCTGGTGCGCTCGGTGATCTGGCTGCGCAGATCCTCCAGATCCAGCTCGCCGCTTTCGGTGAGCCCGGCGTGGCGCAGCACGCAGCCGGTGCGGGCCGCCAGCAGCTGCCAGGGCACCAGATTGGAGTGGTGCTCCATCACCGTGAGCAGCACCTCATCGCCGGGACCGAGATTGGCATCGCCCCAGCTGCGGGCCACCAGGTTGATCGCCTCGCTGGCGTTGCGGGTGAACACGATCTCCCGCGCACTCGCCGCACCTATGAAGGCGGCAACCTTGGCCCGGGCAGCCTCAAAGCCCTCGGTGGCGCGGGCGCTGAGCTGGTG
>NZ_JAGQCR010000054.1:0-15380 GCF_024346295.1 Cyanobium sp. BA20m-14 | reverse complement strand
CCAGGAGCTCTCCTCCGGGTTGTCTGTGGATGTCTGCGGAAATCTCTCTTTCCGGTCCCTTAGATGTTCACGGACGTCCGTGGATGTCTTCCCCCAGGGCCAGCAGGGGCAGGCCTCGCCACCGCAAAGGCCAGCAGCCACCAGGCTCTGGGCCTCACGGGGGCCTCCTGCCACCGCATTGGAACAGCGGAACAGCAGGCCGCGGGACGGATCGGAGCAGTCCTCCAGGGCCTTCCGGAAATCTTTGGCGGCCGCGGCGGGGGCCTTTGTGGTGAAACCTTCTGGAGCCAAACCGTGGAAGGTGGCGGCCATCTCCTCGGCCTGCTCCTCGGGGATGTCTCTCTGGGAGCAATAGCTGGCCAGGAGGAGGTTCTCTCCGTGGAGGGTTTGGTCAACGGCCAGGGCTCTGCCATAGGTGGCCCGGGCAGCTGGTCCCCTCTCCAGCCGGGTCTGGATGCAAAGGGGGTGGGTCCCCTCCTCCAGGAGATTTAGATCCGGAGAGGAGGCTTCTCCAGCCGCTTCCTCCAGCTGTTGGGGGCCAGCCGGACGGAAGGCGGCCAGGAGAGCGGCTTGGGTGGCCCAGGAGCAGGCCTCCGGCGGTTCTTTCGGGGCAGAGGTAGCCGCGGCTTCTAGGTGGCTTTCCAAAGCTCCCAGCAGCTTCTGGCGGTCCTGAAGCTCTGCCAGAGGAGGCAGGACCACAGACCAGGCCCCCGTGATCCGGTGGCGTCCCCCAGGGAGCTTGAGGGCTTTCCCTTTGCTTGGGAACAGCTCAGCAGGCTCCAGGCCCACATCCCGGCAGATCCGGCGGAGGGCCCGGTGCATCACTGACCAGGCCACCGGAGCCACGCTGGGGAACAGCAGGTGGAACCCTCTCCGGCCACTGAAGACCACCAGGGTGGGGATGTCCCTGGCGGCCGCGGCCTGCTGAAGGGAATCCACCAGCTCCAGCAGCTCCCCCAGGGAGGCTCCGTCTCGAGGGAGATCCAGGTCCACCGCTCCGGAGCGGCAGAGGCTCCCATGGCCATCGGGGACCAGGGCCACGGTCTGGTGGCCGAGGAGGTGACGGTCCAGCTCCCCAGCCTGGAGATGGCCGCGGCGGTGGGGATATTCGTTCTCCCCATCCACCTGGGTGGCCCACCTTTGACCTTCTGGCCAGACCAGTAGGCGGAGCAGCTGCTCCCGGTAGGCCTTCAGATCAGCAGGCAGGGGAGCCATCTCAGAACGCCTCGGGGGTGGGTGGGGTGTCCTGCTGCTCCTGCTTCTGGTGGGGGGCCAGGAACGCCTCATAACGGGGCTGGTTCCCGGTGGCTCCTTTGTTCTCCAGGACCAGGAGCTTCAGGCCAGGGCGGATCTCACCAGAGAGCATCTTTCGGCCTGCTTTCGTCTCGCTGACCCAGAGGCCGGTGAGCTTCAGCAGTTGAGAGGGGTTGGGGGCTGTCATAGAGGGGGCCGCCTGAATCAGTCGGGGGTGTGGGGCTTTAAGGGCACAGCAGCTCCAGAGGAGCGTGGGCGGTGCACCAGCCGAGGCCGTAGGGATCCACAGCCACCGCCTCCTGACCACAGGCCACACAGAGCCCCGGGGAGGGCTCCAGCGCGGGGTGGGGGACTGTCACCCAGACCCGCCGCGGCTGGGGTCTGGGTGTTGGTTTCTGGAGGGTGGTGGCCATGGCCTCTCCGGCTCGGCTTCCCTCCACGCTGGGGCGGCCGACCCAAAGGGAGGCCCGACCCGAATCCTTGAGGATTCTTATAAATCCTTGCGCTGGGAACTACCTAGTCCTTGCAAGGGTTCTCAGCCGGAAACGTCGCAGCATCCCCCGGAAACGTCGCAGCATCCCCCGGAAACGTCGCAGCATCCCCCCAACCCCGGGAAACGCGGGAGAAACACCTCCCCTCAATGGGTTTCAGCCGCGTTTTAGGGCAGGTTGCGTTTCCAGCCAGACCGGAAACGCTGGAAACGGTCCTGGAAACGCTGTCAATAACCCAGACAGCTTCCGGTGCAGTCAATATGGGGCCTCAAGCTCTCCGGGCCACCCCCCCTCAGATTCCAGGAGTAAACCTGGGTCCTTCGGATGTCCGGAGACATCTCTGGAAGTCTCCCCCTGGACCGTCTCCACGGCCATCTCCAGCACATGGCAGAGGGTCACCCAGCGATCCGCGGACCAGGGAGGAGGGCCCCAGCAGCTGACATCCAGGAACCCGTTAGCCACGGGGGCCACCCGTTGCCAGAACTGGGAGGCGTCCGGCTCGGCCCCGGTCAGCTCTCGGAGATCTACCTCCTGCTCGAGAGGCTCCGTCTTCCCCTGGGGGCTGTTGATCTGAAGCCTGATGAACTTCTGGACCCTGGACTGGAGACCCTCCAGCTCCAGCCACCTCTGACCTCTCGGGCCTTCCCTTTCCCAGTCCTTCAGGAGGCCCTGATCCAGCAGGCGGTAGAGGGTGGACCGGGACCGAAACCCCAAAGCGGCCGCGGCGTCTGTGATGGAGACAGGCATGGGACCTCCTTAAGGACTAAAGCTTGGTAGGCCCGTCGTTTTTCTCATTCTCGTTGTTGGCACGTTAGCCAGACCCAGCTGAGATTCGAGGTGCTTTGCTGGTTCTGGGTGGGGGGTCACTATTCCGAAAACTGCATAGTTTTTGCTCGGCAAACTTGCTGCTACCGTTAGCCACTGCTTGGAAGCGCGATGGCTGTCTTAACCCCCAGAAGTCAGCCTCGTGTTTCGGTAGCTGGCGATACTCATATTCCTCGCTTTTATCAAAAAGCCCTTGGTGCTGCACTCGGCGCGGTAGTCGCCGGGTTGGCACTTACGGGTGGCCAAGCCAAGGCCCTGACTGTGCCTGTGACTGTAGGCGGTCAGAATTATGTTGTGACCACATTCACTGGCTCATATAATGACAATACGAGCAAATTCACGACAACCGATATGACTTGGTGGCAGAATCGTGTGCTAACCGAACAATTTGCGGCGGCGGTCGGCCCCCTTCTCGGTACTCCTAATTCTTATTCGACCTCTTCAGGAGACTTTGGGCCGATTTTTGTGTTTACGTTGCAATATAACAGACCGACCGGTTCTATATTCGACCCGTATTACGGAGTCAGGTTGAACAACATATACTATGATTTTCCAGACACCGTCCGAACTTTCGCAATAGCCAGTCTAGCCTCCCCCTCTTCTGCCGCCCCTTCGTCGATCGCATCCGTTCCCGGCTGTCGATCGCGTTGCCGTTTGTGTCGGCCACCTTGCTGACCATCGCCGTTGGCGCCGTATCGGTGATTGCCGGGGTGTCCCAGCTGCTGCGGCTAACTGGCGAACCCGATATCAAGGGCAAGATTTTCCGGCTACTTTCCGGCTTGCTGTATTTGGCCGGCGGAGTGTGGGTTCTGGCATTCCCAGTAGCCAGTGAGGTGAGCCTCACCCTTTTTGTGGGCTTCCTGCTCGCCTTTGAAGGGGTGATGGAATTGGCCGCCGCCGCCACCGGCCAGGGGGCCGCCCGTGGCCTCGTTCTGATTGATGGCATCGTCACCGCCGTCCTTGGCGGCATGCTCATCGCAGAGTGGCCCTCCGACAGCATCTGGGCGATCGGCCTGCTGTTTGGCATTGGCCTGGGCTTCTCCGCTGTGAACCTGCTAACCGCTCCAACAGGCCAGCAAAGCTGAAAATATCTGAAAGGCCCCACCATTCCTAAGCTTTATGACAAGCAAGATCAATATGATTAGCAGGCATAGGCATCACGATTAGACATATTAATGCAAACAGTTTCCCCATGATGAACCGGCTCCAGCGCTCGATCTGGCCTGCTGCCCTGGCATTAACACTGCTGGTTTTATTTGCTTTCGGCTCTGCACCAGCCCTATCAAGCAACCCACTCAACACCAGTCGAAAAGGCACATTTACGCCGATCCAGACGCCACCAGCCAGCGCCCAGCAAGTCAAGATCGGTTTCTATCCTGTTGCTATTTACGACCTCGATCAATCCAGCAACACCTTCTATGCAGATGCCTACGTATGGATGAGATGGCGCGGAGAGATAGACCCCTCAGCGACCATGGAATTCACAAATATGGTTGAAGAGTGGGGCAAGTTGCAGGAGCCAGTCGCAGAGGAGCCGAGGCAACTCCCAGACGGCAGCAAGTACCAGCAGTTTCGCGTCGAAGGGCGCTTCGTACAACCATTCAGCTTGGCAGACTATCCGCTAGATAGCCATAAATTGCAAATGACCGTGGAAGACACCAGCCACGGCATCAATGATTTGGCCTATGTGATCGACAACAACTCTTCAGGCATCAGCCAGACTCTCGAAATCCCCGGCTGGCAATTTAAGGGCTGGAAAGGTGAGACCCTCGAGCATGCATATGGCACTAACTTCGGCGAAACCGAACAGCCATCAAACTACTCAGTTGCCAACTTTGCATTGGTCATCGAGAGGCCACTGAGCTTCTTCGTTTGGAAGCAGATGCTGCCTTTGGTGATCGTGGTAATGGCAGCCCTGGTTGGCCTGCTGCTCAATCCGCGCCGCATTGACGCCCGCCTGGCATTGCCCCTGGGCGCTCTTCTTTCAGCAATCTTCCTGCAAAAAGGCTATACCGACAGCCTTCCCGACTTGGGCTACCTAGTATTCATGGACAAGATCTATCTAGTCGCCTATCCCCTTATCCTTGCCGTTTTGGGCCGTGCCATCGTGGCCTACATGGGTTCGCGAGAAGCCAGCGATTCAGAGATTGAACAGATGCGGCAGGTGGATCGCAAAGTTATGTTTGCTCTGGGGGGAATCTTTGTGGTCGGTTGTTCAGTTATCACCATTCTGCGTTGACCTCTGCCCCTCCATGCACCTGAGGAGCCCCAGGTGGAGTCACCCCATAGCCTCCCCCGCCTGGGGTTTCGATGCGCAGGGCCTGACCGGGCTCCAGCTCCAGCTCGCAGCAGCCCGCCAGCGGCCTGATCGAACCATCCGGGCCGATCAGGCTGTTGCGTCCGCAGGCCCCCGCTCCCCCGCCAGCCAAGCCGGCGGGGGCTACTCGCCGGGATCCGGAAATGAGCGCGGCGGCCATCGGCTCAAGAAAGCGCAGCTGCCTCACCACACCATCGCCGCCACGGAAAGCGCCCGCGCCCCCCGAGCCCTCTCCCAATTCTTGGCCTTGCTGCTGCGTTCGGCTTCAGCCGCAAGCTAAGGAAGCGCATGAAACGCTGAGCGGACCTCTTAGCCTCCTAAATACTCCCTGTCCCAAAGGTTTTAGCTAGTGCCTAGAGATGCCTTGGGCTTGCGAATAACCCTCGGAGGAGTTGCCAGGAAGGACCCATAAAGATCTAGACATCCTGCAATTTGCTACGGAAATCAGGCCTTCCTCTTCTTCAGGGTCTCCAGCAGGTTTAGGCACCTCTGAAGCTCCCTTCCTGAGAGAGGTTTGCCTCCGTTTTCCAGCTTGGAGAGTTGGCCGGAAGACATCCCCAGGCGGTCTGCCGCTTGTCTCCTGCCTGTGATCGCCCCCTCGGCTTTGGCCTGCTCCAGGGCCTCTTTCAAGCGAGCTCCATTAGGTCTGCTCTGGATGGCACTCCTCTGCTCTCTTCGGATCTGCCGGGTGGCCTCCTTTTCCCTTTGTGAAAGGGCTTTTTGGTGCATGGCCTCCACCACCAGCTCAGGCCAGTGGATCACCAGCCGGGAGGCCAGCAGCCTTTCCAGGGCCCCGTGTCCCACTGGGCCTGGGTCAGCCATGCCTGGAGGCCTGAGGTCCTCGGGGATGAGCGCGGGAGGGTACTGATCCAGCGGAAACTCAAACCGGAACCCCACCACCTGCTCGAGCGTGGTCAGCGCGGCGGCCCACTTGTTCCGGAGCCTGTGGGCAGCGTCTCGGCTCTGGAAAGCTCTTTCCAGTTCTCCTGTTGGGAGAACCTGCTCGAGGAGGTGTCCCACCCTTTCGTTGGCTCGCCCTCCTTTCCATTGGTTCTTTTCCCGGACCCCCATGGCGAGGTGGATCCCGAGCCGGAAGGCCAGCTCTTCGCGGTAGCGGCCGAGCGATAGGACCCGGGTGGCCAAAGGGACGTAGAGCAGGTGACTGCCGGTGGTTAGGTCCCGTTGGGACTGAACCCAGGTCCCTGGCGTGACGGTCAGCGTTAGGTCCGTGACGGTTCCCAGCTGCTCTTCTCCGGGCCCGTCCAGGAGCTTCAGCTGGCCATCCGCGCGGACCGCGATAGACCACATCGGCCCAAACTCCATAGAGATCCGGGTTCCTTGGGCGCGGTTTTTTGAACCTCCCTCACAGCGGACCGCTCCCAGCAGGGTGGAGGCCTGGGCCACTTTCTTCAGCAGGTCTGAGCGGCTGGATCCGTCTCTCCCTCCGCGGGACTGCCCATAGCCGAGGGCCTCTAGCAGGGCATCACCACCCACCTCGAACCTTGCAGACGGGTCCTCCTGCTGCATGACCAGGCAGCAGAGCAGGCCGTGAAGCGCGGTGATCTCCAGGCCTCCCTTCTCCAGGACCTCCTGACAGCGAGCCAGGGAGGCAAAGGCAATCCCCCCTCGGTCTTCCTGAAGGGTCAGCTCCCATCTCCTCCACCCTTTGGTGTCTTTTCTTTCGTGGAGAAAGCGGCCGCGGCCGTCTTCCTCGGCTGCGCTCCACTTATCCGCTCTGGGCAGGGCACGGAACCCGAGCATGGTGACTTCGTTTGTGGTGGCCCGGGCCAGGGCACCCACTGGTTGAGTCTTCAAACCTCCAGGCTTCAGAATCTCCAGTTCCTCCAGCAGCTGACGGAGCAGGGCGGGCCTTTCCAGTCCGCTCTGGCCCAGGGCGTTGGGGCGGGGGTCCAGGAGCTTCCGGTAGACCTCCCGGCCGAAATGCCAGCAGGCCGCGCAGACGGCCAGCTCCTCGGCGGAGATGTCATGGCGGTGGAGAGCTTCGCCTGAAGGGATCCCCAGCGGAGCAGGAGGAACCCTCCAGAGATCCCCTGGCCAGGGGGAGCCGGGGGCCCCCACCAGTGCAGAGAACCCGTCCATCGGAACCTCGGTTCCCAGGATTCCCCAGTTTCTGGGGTCCAACCAGATGGCTGTTCGGTCGGCCTCTGGGGGGCTGTAGGTCTCGGGCCGGGGGTTCTTCAGGAGCTCCCCGATCCAGGCCGCCGCCTCCTTGTAGAAGGCGGGCCGGAGCAGGAGCTGGAGGTGTCTCTCATGGAGCAGAGAGGCCAGTTCCATGGCCATGGCCAGCTGTTCGGTGTCTGGGGCTTCGCACCCCTCAGCCTGGCCATCCACCAGCCAAAGGTCCCCTCGGAGCAGGTGGAGACGGCGGGGAGCTTCTCTGGGGTCTGGCCGGGGTCCAAACCCCCAGACGGTCCGGTCTGGATGACCCCCTTTCGTGGCCTCCCCTTCCTCTTCTGTCTGGGTCTGGGAAAGATCGTGGACCTCTGAAGCTCCCACCAGCACCCAGGAGCCAGGCTCCTCAGGCAGCCGCGGGAAGGTCCCTGCCAGAGGCCCGGCTTCTCCTCCGTTCTCCAGGTAGTGGCTCCATTGCCAGGCCTTGAGGGCAGCCATCGCGATGGCCAGGGAAAGGCTTTCGGTCCAGCCGCTTTCCTCAGAGCGGAGCCACTTGGCTCTCTTTTCCACCTGGAGCTGACTTGTGGGGTCTGTTGGTCTTGCCATGGGTCAGACCCCCACCAGCAGAGAGCCGAGGGAGGCGGTGGCCTCGGCCTGGAGCTCTCCGGCTCGGTCGAAATAGCGGCAGGTAGTGGCCACGGACTTGTGGCGGGCCAGGGCCTGGGCCTGCTCCATGGGCATCCGGAGATCGGCCACCAGGGTGGTCACTGCTCCATGGCGGAGGCGGTGAGGGCTGAGGGTCTTCCCTTCAGCAGCACCTAGGGCCGCCACCAGCCGGTAGACCGCCTTTCCGGTGAAGGCCACGGAGGTGGTGGCCAGGGTCATCTCCTCCCACCAGATCGGGCTCCCCTCTGAGGGTGGCTTCCCTTCGGGCCCGGCCATTGCGGCCAGGTTGGCCTGGGCCTGCTCCAGAGCCAGGGGGAGGTCCTTTGTGGAGCGGGTTTCGGCGGCCCGGTCCAGGGCACAGAACAGAGGGGCCCAGGGTGCTGAGGACATCCAGGCTGGCCTCAGTGCCATCCAGGCCTCGATGGCCGCGGCGGTGATTGTTGTGATGGTCACAAGCTCTTTCTCCTTTCGGCCTTTGCCACGGATGGCCAGCTGGAGGGGTTGCTCTGGGTGCCAGTCAGTCATGGCCAGGCGGCCCAGCTCCCCCCGGCGGAGGGCATTGGTCAGGAGCAGCAGAGCCACGGCACGGTTCCGGGCCTTTGCTGCGGGGGAGGTCCCGTAGGCCTCGGCACGGGCCACCAGATCAGCCATGGCCGCCACCCCCGAGGGTCCGCGCATGTCCCGGCGCTTCTCCGGCCTAGGGGCCTTCAGCAGGTGAAGGCGGATGTCTGCCATCTCCTTGAGGGCGGCCTGGCGGGCCAGGAACTTCAGGGAGGCCAGGCGGCGGCCGATTGTGGCGGAGGCCAGACCTTGGCGGGTTTGATCGGCCATCCATCTCTGGACCAGGGCCCGGGCGGTCTGGTCACCCAGCTGGAGCCAGACCCCCATGGCCTGAAGCACCCCAGCAGGGGAGGAGAGGTCCACAGATGTCTGGGGATGTCCAGAGGTGGCCTCCAGCCAGCGGGCAAAGGTTCTCCAGTCCTTCAGGTAGGCCTCCCGACTTTCCCGGCCCAGCTCCTGCTGGAGGGCTTCGGCAAGAGGGTCACGCTCCTGGGCCACCTGCTCCAGGCGGAGAGCCAGCTGAGAAAGACCCACCTGGACCAGGGCAGCCTCCTCCACCAGTTCCGCCTCCACAGGGTGGACGTCTGTGGATGTCCGTGGCAGTCTTCGGGCCATGCTCCGAGGTTCGGTGGAAATGACGCTTTCCGTCCCCTTAGGCTAGGGCAGATGTCCGCGGATGTCCAGAGACATCTCCCCCGGACCTCCAGAGACATCCACAGACTTCCCATCTCCATGGCAGATCCCACCCCCCTCCACCGCCACCCAGTCGGCCAGGTTCAGCTGGACAGCGGCCTGTCCCGGGCGGCCTTCTACAAACGGATGGCCCAGGCCGGTGTGAAACCAATCCGGGTAGGCCAGAACAGTTGGCTCGAGAGGGAGCACCTGGAGGCTCTTCGGGCTTTGGAGGAGCACATTCAGAGCGGTGGGAAGCCTGAGGCTTTCCCTGGACGTCTCCAGACATCTCCGGAGATGGCTCTGGTCCCTGCTCCAGGCCAGCCTCTCCCCCTGTTGCTTGAGGAGCACGAGGAGGACCAGGAGGCTCCGGAGGAGCTGGTGGCCGCGGCCGTCTCCCACCTGGATGGCCTTCTCTCCTTCCTGATGAAGGCGGCCAGGAACAGCTGGGAGCTCCCCACCTCCCAGGTTCAGCTTCTGGTGGGGGCCAAACCCCGAGGGACCACCTTCGCTAGATACGGGTTCACCTTCCGGCCTGCTGGGAAGCACGGCCAGGAGACCAGCTGGAGGGTGGAGCGTTGAGCCAGTTCGACGACGATTTAATTGTTGGTTGGCGTTACTCGGCCACATTGCAGCTACGAACCCCTTTGGCATACCTAGAGAGGCACGGAGAGTTTTCTCCAGGCCCAAAGGGCCCCCCGATGGTTGGCCGGGCCGAGTCCCATCTCCCGGATGGGACGGGGTTTAACCCCTATGGGATTTGGCTTCCGGAGATTGACCCAGACATCCTCCCGCCTTCCACTTCGGAGACCCGAGCCACGGCTTGGGGGCAAGTTCGGAGCGGTTCTGAGGAGGAGCGAAATCTCATCTCCTTTCTGAGGTCCTTTCGCTACATCGTGGAGACCGCTGAGGGCCTGGATCAGATGCTCTATGAGTTGAGAGAGCTTTCCACCAGCACTCCAGATAATCGGAAGGTATGGAAAAAGTTGAAGAAGGCGGACCCTCTGTTCCCGGATTCTTTTTTTAGCTCCGCACTGGAGAGCCTCTCCGGTGTGGGGGTCTCTATGGCACAGAAGCTCTATCAGGCAGGGTTTCGCACGGTGGAGGAGGCCCAGGCAGCGTCAGACGGAGAGCTTCTGGCCATCCCAGGTCTGGGGAGGGGCCTCCTGGCCAAGGTCCGAGGAGGACTGCCTTAAACCTCTTCTCTGGTGGTTTCCATCGAACAGGGGAGGGGATAGGTCATCTCCCCAGGGCAAAGGCTTAGAAATCCACGTTTCACTGCAATTTTGAACATGAATCTTGTCCCCTCCGTGAAGACAGCGGTTGTGATTGTGGTCTCGGTCCTGGTAGCTCTTTCGGCGGATCGCCTTCTCCAAGCCCACAACCTGAAGTTGGCCGCTTACGACCTGAGTACAACCTGTAATTTCAAAAGTCCGGCCCTTCAGTTGGCCCTTAAGTCCGCAGAGCTTTCCCCGTTATTCAATGGGGCCCTCCCTTTGGAAATAGCGAAAGCGCCAGACTGCTGAGGACCGCCCCTCGGCTTCCCTCCCCGGTGCCAGCTGCTCTGTCTGGTGGCCCAGGCGTTCTCCTTCAGCAGCTCCTGGGCTCTCCTGATCTCCAGCCTGTGGTCCGGGGCCTCGGCATCCACCCCCACCTGGAGAGCCCGGCGGTGGATGGCTTCAGACCAGGCGGCCATGCTCAGGGTCTCGTGGGCCAGGCATAGCTGGCGGAGGGCCTCCCATCTCTCCCAGTGAAGGGTGGATCCGGGGGCCTTCCAGGCCAGAAACAGGCTCGGGAGGTGGAGCTCCTCTGGGGCCACCCCCATGAAATCCCTCCGGATCTTCAGGGCGGCCTCCTCGTGCTTCCGGTAGCGGGAGCTGGGAGGGCGGCGGCCTCTGCTGCTCCCAGGTCTATTGCTGCTTTCGTAGGTCACCCGGTGGCAGGAACGGCACCCCCAGGGCCGACTCGATGGCCGAGCCGGTTGGCTCCAGCGCGGGGCGAACAGTCTTCGGCAGGTTCTGGAGCAGAGCGGGCAGACCAGATCCAGATGCCAGCCTCCGGTGGCTCCACGATCCAGCTGGGGCTCTGCTGCGGGCCTCCCCTCCCTGGCTTGTCTCTGTCTGGCGTTCATGGCCGCGGCCGCTTCAGGCCCCAGACATCCCCCGCTCCGCCACCTCCACAGGAGGGAAAGGGAATCACCCATCTGGGGGAGGCGGATGGTCTGCTGGTTCACCTCCACCAGGGGCCGGACATCACAGACCCGGATGGCGAGCATCCGCTCCGCCACCGGCCTCCGTGGCTTTCGGGGGGAGGCCTGGGCTAGCAGGCTGGAGAGCTCCAGAGACATCTTCAGACGTCCTTCTGTGGACAGTCTGAGCAGGCCTGACAAGACTGAAGCCCCTATAGGACTATTTCGTGGACAGCGGGCTGTTTTTCTTCTTGGTGTTTGCTTCTGCAATCGTCTTCGCTTCGTATGCCTATTCAGTAGCTGAGGCGAAGGGGCACGATGGGAGTGCATGGGGACTCGGAGGCTTCTTCCTTGGGCCTGTGGCCCTACTTGCTTCTCTGGGTCTACCGGATCTAAAAACCCGCAAATACTTAAGGCTTATCGCCGAAAAACAAGGCGTAGATCTGAGCGGAGAACCTGAAGTGGTGCAAGAAAAGGAAGGGGCTCCCTACGACTACACCTACTGGGAGAGATACGACCGGAAACCCAAGGAATAAGGCCCTCAGTGGGTCTCGGCCCAGCTCGTTCCCAGGTGGACCTCAGCCACCAGGGGCAGGACATCCCGGAGGTAACGGGTCTGGAGGCCCGGGTCCTGCATCACCTCCAGCAGAAGGTCCGCCGCGGCCTGGGCCATGGCCTCGGGAGCTTCGAGGAGGATCTCATCGTGGATCACATGGCAGAGCCGGACCCCCGGGAGCTCCGACCAGAGGCGGGGCATTAGCAGGGCCAGGGTCTCCTTCAGGAGCTCAGCTCCAGCGGCCTGGATCGGGAAGGCCAGAGCAGCGGTAGACCTCAGCCGGGCCGGTGCTGCTCCAGAGAACGCCACCCCAGGCTCCCCCTTTGTCAGCCGGAGGCCCGCCATCCGGCGGCCCAGTGGGCTGGCCACCTCCCAGGGTTCGCTCTGGCGGAACCCATCTCGAACCTTTGCGATGGCCGGGTAGGCCTTCTCCCATCCAGAGCAGACCTCCCTGGCTTCCTCGAAGGGAACCTCCCGGCCAAAGGCCTGGGATAGCTGCTCCCGGAGACGCTTCGGGCCTCCCCCGTACTGGAGGCAGAAGTTGGCGGTCTTTCCCACCGCTCTCTCCGCCTTGTCCTCTTTCGTGATGGGGCGGCCGTAGATGGCGGAGGCCGTGTGGCTGTGGGGGTCTGGATCCTCGGAGCCGTAGATGGCCACATAGGCCTCCTCCCCGTAGATGGCCGCGGCCAGCCGGTGCTCTATTGCGCTCCAGTCCCCATCCACCAGCAGGTGGTCCGGGGCCGCCACAAACAGGCCACGGAGATCCGAGGCAGCCGGAACCCCGTGGAGGGTGGAGGCCTTGGGAAGCTCTCCTTTCGGGCAGGACATCCGGCCGGTGACAGACCCCAGGCTCCTGAGTTGGGGGCGGATCCTCTGCTCCGGGTCCGCCTCAGCCAGTGCCACCCAGTTGGCCAGGTAGGTCCGGACGTTCTTCTGGATGGCCCGGTGTTCCTTCAGGGGGTCCAGGCCGTGGTCCTGCTCATAGAGGGGCCTCATCACCTGCTCCGCCACGGACTTGTTCCCCGCGGCTGTGGTGGGCAGCTGGTGGCCTCTGGCCTCCACCGCCTCGGCCACCTGTCTCTGACTGTTCACGTTCTCCACCCCCAGCTCCTGACCCAGACGGGAGGCCAGCTGCTCCAGATCGGTCTGGCCAGCTGAGAGCAGCTTTCGGGCTTTCGGTAGATCCAGGTGGACCCCCGTGAGGCGGGCCTCCGCCACCGCGGGGAGGGCCTGGCTTTCGATCTGGTGGACCCTCTCCATCCCGGCCTCCACCAGCCGAGGGAGCTGGAGCTTCCAGAGGTCCAGGGCCAGGCGGGCATCCAAGGCCGCATAGGCCAGCTGTTCAGGGCTGAGGGTGGGGCTCTCCCAGTCGGAAACCTGCTGCTCCTTGTCCACCTGAATCCTCAGCACCCGGCCACAGCAGGAGGCCAGGTCCAGGCCGCTTCCCCTGCTGCGGGTTCGGAGGGGGGTGGGGAGAATCCCCCTCGAGAGCAGGTGGGCCGCAATCAGGGTGCAACGGATCAGGGAGAGGAACTGGATCCCGGCCGCGGCCAGATGCTCCACCTCGAAGGCCGCGTTATGGGCCACCCAGGTGGTGGCATCCAGGCGGAACAGCGGGGCCAGGGTCTCGGCCCAGCGTTCCCCTATGGCCCAGACATCCGCCACCCAGCAGCAGAGCTCCCCCTCGGCCTGGATCTGGACCGTCCGGATCCGGGCACCCAGCAGCGGGGAGAGGCCTGTGGTCTCCAGGTCCAGACCCACCAGCTTCGGGGGGTTGGCCAGCCACCTCTCCACCAGGGCCTGGAGATCGGGGAGGGAAGCCACCAGGGTGGCCTCCACCGGCTCGGGGCCGGGCAGATCCAGGAAGGGGCTCGGGGTAACGGGGGCGGGTGGTTTCTTGGCCTTCTTTGCTTTCCCAGGAGGAGGGGTGAGGGCCAGCTTCTCCTGGACGTCCGTGGATGTCTCGGCCGCGGCCTGGGGTTCCTCTGGAGCAGGGAGAGAGATGTCTGGAGAGGTCTCTGAGATGTCTTTTTGTGGGGCCTGACCCCTCAGGCGGGCCAGCAGGCCAGCCACGTCCTCACCAGCCACGGGAGACCTCCTTCTGGTCTGCTCCGTCTTCCTTGAGCAGGGGGAGATAGGTGTGGAGGTGGCGGCGGTAGAGGCTCCAGACCTCGCCACCGGCCTGGCCTCCCCGGTTCTTAATCACGGTCCAGCGGGCGATGGTGTCCCCCTTGTGCTCCAGGGGCCTGTCCACCTCCTCCAGCTGGCGGCGGCGGCCCGGGGAGAGGCCGGCTTCCTCGAGGGCCATCTCCAGCAGGTTCCGGGCTGGTTTCGGCTTCTGGCCATTCTTTCCAGGTTGGGGAGGGACGGATCCGCTCTGGATCACCAGGGCGGTGTCTGCTGCATGGAGGATCCGGCCGGAATCACGGAAGACCCCCGGGCCAATCCGGCCACCTTTCTCCGCCTCCTCCATGGCCTGCTTCGTGATGTCAGAGAGGGCCAGCACAGCCGAGCCGGTGGCCCGGGCCAGACCTTTCAGAGCCGAGGCCAGGGCACCCACCCGGAGGTCTTCCCGGATGTTTCCCTCCCCTTCTGCTCCCAGGGAGAGGAGCTGGAGATAGTCCACGACCACCAGGACCGGGTGGGAATCGGGGAGGCCTTTCTGGTGGCGGATCTGACCCACCAGAGCCTGGATCCGGCCGGGGGTGTGCTGAGGGCCCCCCTCCACCAGATAAAGGTTCGGGGCCAGCTCCTGCTGATAGGTAGTGAGGGCCTCCTCGGCCGCGGCCACCGCCTTCTCTGTGGCCTGGCCATCTCCACCGGAGGCCTTACTGAGGGCCTGGGCCATTGCCTTGGCTTCCAGAACAGACAGGCGGGAGAGGGTCGCCTCCACCAGCTGGGTCCGGGTCATCTCCATGGAGATAAACAGGCAGGGGATCCCGGCCGCGGCCGCATGGTCCACCTGCTGTAGGGCCATGGTGGTCTTCCCGCATCCCGGGGGGCCTCCAGCCATCACCAGCTGACCAGGGCGGAGACCTCCTCCCAGCACCTGAGCCAAGCCGGGGTGGAAGACCGGGATCCTGGGGGCGGCGGTATCCACCAGCTCGAGGAGGACCTTCTCCAGCTGGTCCCGGACGGGTTGGAGATCGGGGGAGACCGTCCGGAGCAGGTTGGCCACCTCCTGGGAGGCATCGGCCAGGGTGTCTGCTGGTTGTCTCTCCAGGTTCTCGGCAGAGAGCCCCAGGCTGAAGGCCAGGGTCTTGGCCTGGGCTCGGATCGCCAGATCAGCCAGGCGATCTAGGTGAGCTCTCCAGACGTCTGTGGATGTCTCCGGCTGCTCCAGCAGCTTCTGGATCCAGCTCTCCCAGGGCAGGGTGGAGGAGCAGCCAAAGGCGGCAGGGTGGAGCACGACCCCGGCCAGGAGCTGGGTTCCTCCAGAGGCCAGGCATCCCCTCAGGAACTCCGCCTCGGCCATCTCATCGGCCAGGGCTGTGGGCCTGGAGAACCCGGTCTCCGGGTCGATCCGTTCGGCCGCGGCCAGGACCAGGGAGGGGGTCACCTCCAGCCCACCGGCCAGAACCTTCTGGATGGCCTGCCAGAGGCGGCGGCCGTGGAGGCTCCCCTCCTCGCGCGGGTGAGAGGGAGCACCCCAGGAGCTCTCCTCCGGGTTGTCTGTGGATGTCTGCGGAACTCTCTCTTTCCGGTCCCTTAGATGTT
>NZ_JAGQCR010000053.1:0-15382 GCF_024346295.1 Cyanobium sp. BA20m-14 | reverse complement strand
GATCAGCCGCCAAAGTGTATTTAGTGGGGAGTCGGGTGAAAACGTCGACCGCCGGGTTGTCGAAGTCAAGATCGCCCTGCCCGAGAACGAGATGGCAAAAGCGAGTCGGGTCAATTACCTACAAGTGAATGTGCTGTTCGCGCCCCTAACAGCAGCGCAGCGACAGATGCGGCCGGCGCAGTTATGAACCTGCTGGGCAGTCGCACACCTGTGGCGTGGCTTCAACTCAGCCACCGCCCCCTCCGGCTTCTAGCCGCTATCGCTGGGGTGAGTTTCGCCAATGTGCTGGTCTTCTTCCAGCTAGGGCTATCCGGTTCGCTATACGATAGCCAAAAACGGCCCATCGATCAAATCAGTGGCCAACTGGTCCTCGTCCCGAAGCGATACACCAACCTCGGCGAACCTCTCAATTTCTCCAGGGCCCAACTCGTTCGGGTCCGAGGGGTTCAAGGTGTTACTGGAGTCACACCTCTGTATATCGGTAAAGCCGACTGGCTCAACAGGGATACCCGTCAGAGCAAGCAAGCACTTGTCTTTGGGGTCACCCCGGAAAATCCGGCTCTGAAGCTACCTATCCTCCAACAAAACAAAGCACTGCTCAAGCAGCCAAATACCCTCTTCTTCGACTCAGCATCGAAAAAAGCAGCTGGATCGGTCGTGCAGACCCTGGCGACGGGCAACAGCTATCTAACTGAATTGCGCGGCCAACAGGCCAAGGTGGTGGGGATCTTCAAACTCGGACTCACCTTTGCCGCCGACATCAACCTGATCATGTCTGCAGCCAACTTTCAGACCTACTTCCCTGAGAAGAGCAACGATGATATCCAATTAGGCGTGATCCAGCTCAGTGCTGACGCCAAGGAAGCCCAGGTCCAGGCAACGATCTCCAGGTTTTTGGATCCCTCACTCCAGGTGCTGACGATCCAACAGCTCAAAGAGCGTGAAATGAGCCATTGGCAGCGCAACACCTCCTTTGGCTTGATCTTCAACCTGGGCGTGCTTGTCGGCCTAGCTGTTGGGGCAATCATTGTCTACCAGATTCTCTACTCAGACGTGGGCGATCACCTCAGCGAGTACGCCACCATGAAAGCCATCGGCTATGGCGACAACTTCGTTGTGGGGATCATTCTTCAAGAGTCCCTGCTCCTGGCAACCGTGGCCTTCTTACCCAGTGTGTTGCTTTCGATGCTGCTGTATCAAGTCCTGGTGCGTGCCACAGGGCTCCTGGTGGCCATGACCCTAGGCCGGGCCCTGTTTGTTTTTTGCCTCACCCTTGTGCTGTGCAGCGCCTCCGGATGGCTCGCCACAGGGAAGCTGCGGCGTCTTGATCCTGCCGAGGTTTTTTGATGGCCACCTCAGGGGAAAAACCCCTCGTGGAAATTACAGGCCTAAACCATTGGTTTGAAGAGGCGGGAAAACCCAAACAGGTGCTGCGCAACATCAACCTCAGCGTGCATCCTGGGGAAATTTTGATCTTGACTGGACCCTCGGGTTCAGGCAAAACCACCCTACTAACCATGGTGGGAGCCCTACGGGCAGCCCAAGAGGGCAGCTTGCAGATATTTGGCCAAGAGCTAAGGCAGGCGTCAAGCCAACAGCTCACGCTGTTGAGGCGCCAGGTGGGCTTCATCTTTCAAGCCCACAATCTGATGCCTTATCTCTCAGCCCTCCAAAACGTCCGGCTCGGCTTGGAAGTGCTGCCGGACTGGCTGCGGCAGGGTCGCTCCGCCATGGATAAACGTTGCCAGCAAGGGCTCGAGCAAGTGGGCCTGGGCCATCGCCTCCATTACGGCCCCGCCAAACTCTCGGGCGGCCAAAAACAACGGGTCGCCATTGCCAGGGCCCTGGTAGCGGGGCCCAAGTTGTTGCTGGCCGACGAACCCACCGCCGCCTTGGATCGCGAATCCGGCAGGGAGGTGGTGGATCTGTTCCAACGCCTTGCCAAGGAGCAGCAAGCAGGAATTGTGATGGTGACCCACGACAACAAAGTCCTGGATATTGCCGATCGCATCGTGGCCCTAGAAGCCGGCGCCCTGGCCGAAGACTGACCCCACGACCCCGCACGCCGCCAACAGCCACGCATGCTCCCAACTCATACCGAGTCCGACTTAGCCTATAGTGGTTGAGCTGCCTTCCCGTGCCATGGACATCGCCAAACCCAGCACCGCCGCCAACCTGGAAGCTGCCTTTGGCGGCGAAAGCATGGCCAACCGCAAATACCTGTTCTTTGCCGAGGTGGCCAAGCAGGTTGGCCATAGCGAGTTGGCCAAGCTGTTTCGCGACACCGCCGCCCAGGAAACCGAGCACGCCTTCGCCCACTTCCGGCTGCTGCACCCGGAGCTGGTGATCAGCGATCCGGCGAGCCTCAGCGAAGACCAAAAGCAGGCCCTGCTTAGCCGCTGCCTGGAGCTGGCGATCGAGGGCGAAACCTATGAGTACACCACCATGTACCCGGATTTCGCCGCCCAGGCCCGCGCCGATCAAGACTCCGGCGCCGCGGCTGAGTTCCAGGAACAGGGGGAAGAATCCGAGCAACACGCCGGCATCTTCCGCACCGCCGCCAAAAACTTTGGCCTACTCACCCCAATTGAGCAGCACCACGCCGAGCGCTACGGCATTGCCCTGGAAGCCCTGCAGGGCAAGGGAGTGGCCGGGGAAGCCGCCACTCCCGTGGCCGGCAAATGGATCTGCAAGCTGTGCTCAATGATCTACGACCCAGCCGTAGGTGATCCGGATTCCGGAATTGCCCCGGGCACTGCCTTCGAAGCCATCCCCGACTCCTGGCGATGCCCGATCTGCGGGGCCCGCAAGGCCAGCTTTATTCCCTACCGCGAACCGGAATTGCTCCCCGCCTAAATCAGGGAGCTTTAATCAGGCTGTTTAGATCAAGCAGCCTGGGGCGGCGGGGTTGGATCGGTGTGCCTCTGGAAGGGCAACACCAGGGTGGCCCAGTGGTCGGGCCGCTTGGGGCGAGGGCGCCGGGACCGGCGCACCCCAAAGGGCACGCGCACCACGTTGGTGCCCTCCACTCTCAGGGTTTTGCCCTCCCCGGTTTCAGACCCGCCGTCATTGCCCTTCATGGTCCCCCAACAAAAATTGGCGTCTGCCAGGCGAAGCAGATTGAACCCAGTGTGCGGCATCTTTGCCCCCCTGACCAGGCCCCCTGAGCAGGCTTACGCCACCACTTGGGCCACTTCTTCAGCCATCGCCTCAGCCATTTCCTCAACCGAAGGGCAGGAGCAGACCAAATTCCTGTCGCCATAGGCATTGTCGATTCTGGCCACAGCCGGCCAGAACTTATTGGTCCGCTGGGTTTCGCCGGCAGGAAAGGCTGCCTGCTGGCGGGAATAGGGACGGTCCCAGACGTCGGCGGTCACCGCGGCCAGGGTGTGGGGCGCCCGCTTGAGCGGGTTGTTGAGCGGGTCGGCCTGGGCGGACTCGATCGCCGCGGCCTCCTGGCGAATCGCCACCATGGCGGCGCAGAAGCGATCCAGCTCGGCTAGCGACTCACTCTCGGTGGGCTCCACCATCACCGTGCCGGCCACGGGCCAGCTCACCGTTGGGGCATGGAAGCCATAGTCCATCAGCCGTTTGGCCAGGTCATCGACCTCCAGGCCGATGCTGCGCTTGAGGGGGCGCAGATCGAGAATGCATTCGTGGGCCACCCAACCATTGGCGCCCCAAAACAGCACCGGAAAGTGGGGATCCAGGCGCTTGGCAATCACATTGGCCGCCAGCAAGGCCACCTGGCTGGCAGTGCGCAAGCCACTTCCACCCATCATGCGGATATACATCCAGCTGATCGGCAGGATGCTGGCGCTGCCCAGGGGTGCTGCGGACACCTGATTGGGAGCATCCCCATCCCCATCCGAGCCTGGCAGGAAGGGCACCAGGTGGCTTGCCACCGCGATCGGACCCACCCCCGGACCACCGCCGCCATGGGGGATGCAGAAGGTCTTGTGCAGGTTGAGATGGCAGACATCAGCCCCATAGAGGCCGGGCTTACAGAGCCCCACCTGGGCGTTGAGGTTGGCGCCATCGAGATACACCTGGCCTCCGTGGTCGTGGACCAAATCGCAGACCTGGCGCAGATCGGCCTCAAACACCCCATGGGTGGATGGGTAGGTGATCATCAAGGCCGCCAGCTCACCGGCATGGGCCTTGACCTTGGCGGCCAAGTCCACCTCATCAATGGCGTCGTCCTGGCAGGCAACAGGCACCACCTGCATGCCCGCCATCACCGCACTGGCCGGGTTGGTGCCATGGGCGCTCACCGGTATCAAACACACCTTGCGGTGACCTTCGCCGCGGCTGCGATGCCAGGCCCGGATGGCCAGCAGCCCGGCGTATTCCCCCTGGGAACCGGCATTCGGTTGGAGCGACACCCCTGCAAATCCGGTGATCGCTGCCAACCAGCCCTCGAGTTGGGCGGCCAGTAGTTGGTAACCAGCGGTCTGGGAAGGCGGAGCAAAGGGATGCAACTGGCCAAAGGCTGGCCAACTCACGGGCGCCAGTTCAGCCGCCGCATTGAGCTTCATGGTGCAACTGCCCAGGGGGATCATCCCGTGGATCAGCGACAGGTCTTTGCTGACCAGGCGCTGGATGTAGCGGAGCAGTTCGGTTTCGCTGCGGTATTGGTGAAACACGGCCTGGCTGAGCCAGGGGGCCCTTCGCCGGGGCAGGTCTGACCAGGCCAGCTCAACACTGGCCTGCGCTAGAGCTGCAGCACAGGCGTTCTGGGCCTGGGCAGCCTGGTCGGCCCCTTCCGCCAGGGTGGCCAACAAGGCTTGCAACTCCTCGAGCGAACTGAGCTCATCGAGACTGATCCCCACGGCCGCACCGGCCGAGCGGAGATTGAAACCAGCCGCCAAGGCACGGGCCACCTGGGCGTCCGGATTAGGGGGGCGCACGGTGAGGGTGTCAAAACCTGGTTCGCCGTCCGGCGCCAGGCCCAGGGCCCCCAGGCCGGCGGCCAAGGCGGATCGCAGCCCCACCAAGCGGCTGGCAATGGCCGTCAAACCGTCCGGACCGTGGTGCACGGCATAGAAGCCGGCCATGACCGCCAGAAGCACCTGGGCCGTACAGATATTGCTGGTGGCCTTGTCGCGGCGGATGTGCTGCTCCCTGGTTTGCAGGGCCAAGCGCAGCGCAGGTCGGCCCTCGGCATCTATGGATTGGCCCACCAGACGCCCGGGGATCTGGCGCTTGAAGGCAGCGGTGGTGGCAAAAAATGCCGCATGGGGGCCGCCAAAACCCATGGGCACCCCAAGGCGTTGGGCACTGCCCACGGCAATATCCGCACCCAGTTCACCCACCGGCGCCAGCAACACCTGAGCCATCGGATCAATGGCCACGGCCGTGATCACCCCGGCCAGCCGCGCCGCGGCCAGCAGGGGAGACGGATCCCACAGGCCTCCCCCGGCTCCCGGCAGCTGCAACAAGATCCCAAAAACGTCATCAGCCAGGGTTGGGGCTGCAGCCCCAGGCCCGGACCCCGCCAGCGCCTGGGCATCGATCAACTCCAATTCAATCCCCAGAGGTTCAGCGCGGGTCTGGAGTACGGCCAGGGTTTGGGGGAAGACGGCCTGATCCACCAAAAAACGCAGGGCCTGGGGCCGCTTGCAGACCGACCGGGCCAGGGCCATGGCCTCTGCCGCAGCGGTGGCCTCATCGAGCAGGGAGGCATTGGCAATCGGCAGCCCTGTCAACTCGCAGATCAGGGTCTGGAAATTGAGCAGGGCCTCAAGCCGGCCCTGGGCGATTTCAGCCTGATAGGGGGTGTAGGCCGTATACCAAGCGGGATTTTCAAAGACGTGACGCTGGATCACCGCCGGGGTGGCCGTGCCGTAGTAACCCTGGCCAATCAAGCTGCGCACCACCTGGTTGTGGCCTGCGATAGCTGCCAGTTCAGCCAGGGCCTGGGCCTCACTGCAGGGCTCGGGCAAACCCACCAAGGCCTCCCCGGGGGGCAGCAAGATGTCGGCCGGCACAATCTGGGCGGCCAGGTCTTCGAGGCTGGCCGCACCCACCTCCGCCAGCATGCGGCGCTGGTCCTCAGCCGAGGGGCCGATGTGACGGCTCTCAAAGGTTGCAGGCGAAGTCTCCATCAGGCTCCCTGCACCTTGGCGCAGTAGGCCTGGGCATCCATCAGGCCCTCGAGCTGGGCCGGATCGGCCGGCTGCAGCAGCAGTAGCCAGCCCTCGCCATAGGGATCCTGCTGCAGCTCCTCGGGGCTAGCCAGCACGGCCTCATTGCGGGCCAGCACCACCCCGCCCACGGGCGCCAGTAGGTCTTCCACCGCCTTCACCGATTCCACACTGCCGAAGCTGGCCCCCTGCTGGACCGTGGCACCCACCTCGGGCAGTTCCACAAACACAATGTCGCCGAGCTGGTCGACGGCAAAGGCACTCAGGCCCAGCCGCAGCCGCTCGCCCTCCGGGCGCACGTACTCGTGGCTGTCGGCGTAGCGGCAATCGCCGGGGAAGGTGAGCGCCATCGCCTAGTGAAAAAGTGCGCTCATTCTGTCCGATCCAAGCCGGCTGTGGCCAGCGCCAGCAAAGCCCGCTCCAGGGCGATCCGGGCATGGGCCCGGTGGCTGCCGCCCTGGGCGAACAACACATAGGGCTCCCGCAGCGGGGCATCGGCGGAGAACTCACTGGTGCTGCCGTCGATGAAGGTGCCGCCCGCCATCACCAGCTCGCTGGCGTAGCCAGGCATCGGCGCCGGCACCGGATCGAGATAGGCGCCCACCGGCGAGGCGGCCTGAAAGGCCCGGCAGACAGTTTTGAGCCGTTCGGGATCCCCCAGCCGCACCGCCTGAATCACATCGCTGCGCTCTGCGCCAGGCAGGGGGTTTACGGCAAAGCCGAGATCGCTGAACACCTGGGCCACCAGCTCGCTGCAGATCAGGGCTTCGGCCACCATCTGGGGGGCCAGGAACAGGCCCTGAAACAGCAGGCGATTTAGGTCGAAGCTGGTGCCGCCTTCACTGCCGATGCCGGGGGCCGTGAGGCGACAGCAGGCCTGCTCCACCAGCTCGGCCCGCCCCGCCACGTAGCCGCCGGTTGGGGCGATGGTGCCGCCGAGGTTCTTGATCAGGGAGCCGGCGATCAGGTCGGCCCCCACCGCCGTTGGCTCCCGGGTTTCCACCAGCTCGCCGTAGCAGTTGTCGACAAAACAGATGCAGTCGGGCTGGATCGCCTTCACCCGGGCGCAGAGATCCCCGATCTCGGCCACCGAAAGGGAGGGCCTCCAGCTGTAGCCGCAGCTGCGCTGGATCAACACCAGGCGGGTAGGAACCGCCATGGCGGCCTCCAGGCCTGCGAGGTCGACCCGGCCGGCGGCGCTGAGCGCCAGTTCGGCGTAGGCAATCCCGAATTCCGCCAGGGAGCCCTGGCCCCTGCCGCGGATGCCGATCACCTCCTCCAGGGTGTCGTAGGGGCGGCCGGTGAGGGCCAGCAGTCGATCGCCCGGCCGCAGCACGCCAAACAGTGCCGCCGCAATCGCATGGGTGCCACTGACGAACTGGAGCCGCACCGCTGCCGCCTCCGCCTGCAGCACCCGGGCGAACACCCGATCGAGCACCTCCCGGCCTTGATCGCCGTGGCCGTAGCCGCTCACCGAGGCGAAGTGCTGGGGGCCAAGCCGCTCGGCCGCAAATGCATTCAGCACCCGCTCCAGCCGGGATTGGACCCCGCTGGTGTGCCGGTCGGCTGCGGCGGCCGTAGCCGCCACCGCAGCCCCGATGCGCTGGGCCGCAATCCCTTGCGCTGAGCCGGCGGAATCAGTCATGGGATCTACCCGGGCAGGCCCCATGTTGGCGGGCGAGCCACGGCTAGATTTGCGCCGCTGCCATGGCCCTGCCCGGCATCCACCACCGGGAGAGTTCGTTGGTTCTCAGTTCAGATCCGGCCAGCAACAAAGGCCTTCAACCCCAGATGCTCAGGGTTGATAGCCCCAGCAGCCAGGAGGAGCGACGCATCCGCGCAGCTCTGGCGGCCAGGCGCGAGCCCCTGCCGGCACGCCAGCGCAAGTTCAAGGTCGGCACCACCAGCTTCATGCTGGCGATGCACGTGGGGGCCGTCTTTGCCCTGCTGCCCCGGTTCTGGAGCTGGCAGGCCGTGCTGGTGCTGGCCGTTCTCTACTGGACCACCGTGCTGGGCGTCACCCTGGGGTTGCACCGGCTGGTCACCCACCGCAGCTTCACGGCCCCCCGCTGGCTGGAGCGCATCCTGGTGCTGATGGGGGCCCTGGCCTGCCAGAGCGGCCCGATCGAGTGGGTGGGGCTGCACCGCCACCACCACAAGTATTCCGACCAGCCCAACGACCACCACGATGCGGCCCGGGGCCTGTGGTGGGCCCACAGCGCCTGGATGTTGCACGAGATTCCGGCCCTACAGCACGTGGAGCGGCTCACCGGCGACCTGCAGCGCGACCCCTTCTATCGCTGGCTAGACCGCTGGTTCCTGCTGCTGCAACTGCCGCTGGGCGCGGCCCTCTTCTGGTATGGAGAACTGGCGGGCGTGCACGGCGGCGGCCTGGGCCTTGTGCTCTGGGCGATCCCCCTGCGCCTGGTGATCGTGTACCACGTCACCTGGCTGGTGAATTCCGCCACCCACTTCTGCGGCTACCGCAACTTCGACTGCCCCGACCTCTCCCGCAACTGCTGGTGGGTGGCGATCCTGAGCTTCGGCGAGGGCTGGCACAACAACCATCACGCCTTTCCCCATTCGGCCCGCCACGGCCTGCGCTGGTTTGAATTCGACATCACCTGGCAGCACATCAAGCTGCTGCGCTCCCTGGGCTGGGCCAGGCGGGTTCGGGAGGCCAGCTACCGGTGATTGTTCCACTAGCGGAAATCGTTCCACTAGCGATATCCCCCTAGCGATGATCCTTCAGCTGCTGGCGGATTGCGGCGGCCAGATCCAACTGGGCCCCGGCCGCCCCACCGCTCAGGCCCAGGTCGGCGGCCTGTCTGCGCAGCACCTCGAGAAACTGATCCGCCTCCAGCTCTCCCTCGCCGGTGGCCCCGAGCCGGGCCAGGGTGCGGCGCAGATCGGCGAGTTCGCTGTCTAGCTCTGCCGCCGAAAAATCCCGCTGGCCCGCCATCACCTCGGCAAAACGCTGGCGCCGCTGGCGCTTCTCCACCGGATAGGCCTCCATCAACTGGTCGCGGCACAGGCGCCAGGGCCTGCCCGCCGTCAGCAGCTGGGCCAGGGCCCCGCTCAACGGCCCAGCCTCGGCATCGGCGATGCGCAGGTCGAAGGCCTGGGGCGGCTGGCGCAGGCCAACAAATACCTCCAGCAGCTCGCCAGGACCCAACACCGGAGCCCCCTCATCCTGGACCGGCAGGGCGGAGGCCTCCAGGGTCGTCACCAGCTCGGGGCTGTCTACCAGTTGCAAGCGCAGGCCTTCGCCGAGCTCTCCGGCTCGGCCATCGGCGGCCAGCAGCTGGTTGATCCGGCCCAGGGCCAGAAATACCTCCGGGCCTGGGGAGGCCAGCTTGCCGTTGCGCAGCATGGAGAGCTGGGAGCCGTGGATCCGGCCCAGATCCAGGGCCTCCGCCAGGGCCGGCAACACCCGATGGGACCAGCCGTTGCGCTCGTGCCAGACCTTGATCAGATGGGCGAAGGCAACCCTCCCCGATGCGAGTTCCTCCCGATAACCCACCTGATCCGGATTCGTATTGCTACTATTGTAGTCATTCAATCGGAGCCTGGGCCCTATGGCCGCACCAGCAAAACCAGCCAGCCAGCGCCTGGCCACCCGCCGGCCGGCCTCGATCAGCCGGGGGGTCAGCGGCCAACGGCGGGCCCAGGCCCTGCACCACTCCCGCCACGGCGAAGCCCCCGCCAGCAACGAGCCCAAAAGCACCCGCTGGGGCACGATCGGCTTCATGGCGGCCATCCATGTACTGGCGCTGGTGGCCCTGCTGCCCCAGTTCTGGAGTGGGCCCGCCCTGGCCAGTTTCCTGGTGCTCTATTGGCTCACGGCCTGCCTGGGCGTGACGATCGGCTACCACCGCCTGCTCTGCCACCGCGCCTTCCGGGTGCCCAAGTGGCTGGAGCGCGTCTTCGCCACCTGCGGAGCACTGAGCTGCCAGCACGGCCCCCTCGACTGGGTGGGCCTGCACCGCCACCACCACAAGTTTTCAGACACCCAGATGGATCACCACACCAGCCTCAAGGGCTTCTGGTGGAGCCACATGGGCTGGATGCTGGAGGCCATCCCCGCCATGGCGGCGGTGCCCCGCCTCACCGGCGACCTGGCCAGCGACCCCTACTACCGCTGGCTAAACAACTACTTCCTGCTGTTGCAATTGCCGCTGGCTGCCCTGCTGTTCTGGATCGGCAGTGTCACCGGCGCCGGTGGCTGGGCCCTGGTGCTCTGGGGAATCCCCCTGCGCCTGGTGGTGGTTTACCACTGCACCTGGCTGGTGAACTCGGCCACCCACCTCTGGGGCGAAGTGGCCCACGCCAGTGGTGATGGCTCCCGCAACAACCCCTGGGTGGCCGCCCTGACCTTCGGCGAGGGCTGGCACAACAACCACCACGCCTTCCCCCACTCGGCCCGCCACGGCTTCGGCCGCCAGATCGACCTCACCTGGCAGCACATCCGCCTGCTGCGCGCTCTGGGCCTGGCCACCGCGGTGCGGCTGCCGGCTGCCGCCAACCCCACCGCCCGCACCCTGGCGTAGGCTTGCCGATCGGCTATCCGCCAAACTCCCCCGTTCGATCCCATGGCCAAGCGCGTTCAAGTCGTCCTCAACGAAAACGTTCTGAGCCTGGGTAAGGACGGTGACCTGGTGGAAGTGGCCCCCGGTTACGCCCGCAACTTCCTGGTGCCCACCGGCAAGGCCGTGCCCGTCACCGCCGCCGTACTGCGCCAGGTGGAGGCCCGCCGCGCCAAGGAAGCCGAGCGCCAGGCGGCCCTCAAGGCCGAGGCCGTGGCCTTCCGCACCGCCCTTGACACCATTGGCCGCTTCACCGTCAAGAAGCAGACCGGGGGCGATGACGTGCTCTTCGGCACCGTGACCAACGGCGACGTGGCCGAGGCCATCGAAGCTGCCACCAAGAAAGAGGTGGATCGCCGCGACATCACGGTGCCCGATATCCACCGCACTGGCTCCTACAAGGTGCAGGTGAAGCTGCACCCGGAAGTGGTGGCGGAGATCAACCTGGAAGTGGCGAGCTTCTGAGCGCCTCCCCCCTCGCCCTAAGTGGGCGATTGCGGGGATCCGGTGCAAACTGATGGCCCCGGGCGGAGCACCGGCCCCCTGATCAGCTCTGTGCATCCCCCTTTCCCGCCTGCTTTTCGATGGTGAACGCGGCCCTGGCCGGAGCAGACGAACCGCTAGAGCCCAGGCCAGGCGGGCGGCGGCGCCTGCGCGAGGAGGCCAACTTCGAGGCCCTGCCCGATTCGATTCCACCCCAAAACCTGGAGGCGGAAGAGGCGGTGCTGGGCGCCATCCTGCTGGATCCTGACGCCATCGGCCGGGTGGCAGACGTGCTGCAACCGGAGGCCTTTTATCTGGGCGCCCACCGCGAGATCTACCGCACGGCGGTGATGCTGCACAGCCAAGGCAAGCCCACCGACCTGACGGCCATGTGCGCCTGGCTGGCCGACACCGGCTCCCTCGAAAAGGCGGGCGGCCAGGGGCGGCTGGTGGAGCTGGTGGAACGGATCACCTCCACCGCCTCGATCGACCAGGTGGCCCGCCTGGTGATGGACAAGTTTCTGCGGCGCCAGCTGATCCGCTCCGGCAACGAGGTGATCCGGCTCGGCTTCGACCAGAGCAAGCCGATGGAGCAGGTGCTCGATGAGGCCGAGCAGAAGATCTTCGCCATCAGCCAGGAAAAACCCAGCACCGGCCTCACCCCCACCGCCGAGATCCTCACCAGCACCTTCAACGAGATCGAGAGCCGCTCACTCGGCACCTCCGTTGCGGGCATCCCCTGCAACTTCTACGACCTCGATGCCATCACCCAGGGCCTGCAGCGCAGCGACCTGATCATCGTGGCCGGCCGGCCGGCCATGGGCAAAACCTCGATCGTGCTGAATATCGCCAAGAACGTGGCCCAGCTCCACGCCCTGCCGGTTTGCGTGTTCTCCCTGGAGATGAGCAAGGAGCAGCTCACCTACCGGCTGCTCTCAATGGAGGTGGGCATCGAGAGCGGCCGGCTGCGCACCGGCCGGTTGCAGCAGGAGGAATGGCCCCTGCTCGGCCAGGGCATCAACAGCCTGGGCCAACTTCCTCTTTTCTTAGACGACAAGCCCAATACCGGCGTGCTGGAGATGCGCTCCCTCTGCCGCCGGCTGATGGCCGAAACCGGCAAGGAGCTGGGCCTGATCGTGATCGACTACCTGCAGCTGATGGAGGGCTCCACCCCCGACAACCGGGTGCAGGAGCTCAGCCGCATCACCCGGGGCCTCAAGGGCATGGCCCGCGAACTCAACGTGCCGGTGATGGCTCTCTCCCAGCTCAGCCGCGGCGTCGAATCGCGCACCAACAAGCGGCCCATGCTGAGCGACCTGCGCGAATCGGGCTCGATCGAGCAGGACGCCGACCTAGTGCTGATGATTTACCGCGACGAGTACTACAACCCGGAAACGGCCGATCGCGGCATCACCGAGGTGATCGTGACCAAGCACCGCAACGGCCCGGTGGGCACGGTGAAGCTGCTGTTTGAGCCCCAGTTCACCCGGTTCAGGAATCTTGCCGCCTGAGCACCCCACCCTCCAGGTGGTGACGGTCCAAACCGGCCAGCGCTACCCAGATCTCTGGGTAAGTCGACTGGCGGCGATGGTGGGCCGCAACCTCAGCGAAGCCCATCGCTTCATCGTGTACACCGACCAGCCCGAACCGGCACGCTTCGACGGGCCGAGCACCAAGCAGCAGCGGCTGGAGGTACGGGATCTGCAGGGAGGCGGCCTGAAGGGCTTTTTCGGCAAGCTGAAACTTTTCGACCAGGGCCTCACCGGCGGGGATCCCTTTCTGTATCTCGACAGCACCCTGGTGATCCGCTCCAACCTGGCCCCCCTGGTGAAGCTGGGGCGAGCCAGCCACTCCAGTGTGATCGGCGTGCGGGACTGGAACTACCCGATTCTCAACTCATCGGTGCTCTGGTGCCGTCCCGATGCCCACACCCAGGCAGTGTGGCAGTGCTGGAAACAGGGCCGTTACCCGGCCGCAGCCTTCCCGGGCGACCAGAACTTCATCTTTCAGGTATTCAGCGACCATGCTCCCGGCGCCCTCACCTACTGGCCCCCAGGCTGGGTGAGCTCCTACAAAGCCCTGCGCAAATTGGCCCGGCGCAATCCCGAGGCGGCGCGGGGACAACTGGAGGCCAGCTCCATCCTCAAATTCCACGGCCGGCCCAAGCCCAATGAGGTGCTGCATCCCTGGCGCCATCCCCGCCGCACGATCCTGCGCCATCCACTCCAGCCCCAGCTCTGGGGCTACCTGGGCGAGGAGCTGCGCAGGCACTGGTGCTAGCAGCTTTGAAGTGCAAACCCCAAAATTCATACAGCCCAAGGCGAGCCAATGGGCCTATTTCATCATATTTTCATCAAGACTTGTCAACTCTTTGGGCGCAGGATAAGCCAAGAACCAAAGGAAGGTGATGGTGAAAAAGAAAGAGATCACAGAGATATTATGATGATAAAGCGGCTGGGGGAAGGCGGAAATCATCATCGCCACAACCACAGACGACCCAGCGCCCGAAATGATGCGGGCCACACCAGATCGGAACCTACTGTAAAACAAACAAAAAATGCCAATAGAAAATGCAAACCAGCCTGCAAGACCAACCAAGCCAGTTGTCAGCAAAATATCCAGATACTGGTTATGCATGCCCGTCCAGCCCTGAAATTGATCAGTACATAGGTTCGCGCTGCAGTAGGCAGCGATCACTTGATGACCGTTCCCAGGCCCTATGCCAAAGAGGGGGTGCTGGAAAAAGCTTTGGAGTGCAATTTCCATCGCTATAAGCCGCTGCCCCTGGGATGTTCCCATGCCTTTTCCTGCAAAAAAGGCTGTTGTTTCGCTAGTAATTTGACCATATTTGAAAATCGCAAGCGGCAACAAAATAGCAGCTGAAACCAAAAATAGTATAAATATAATCTTGGTATGCACTGGGTTTTTTGATGAACGACCCAGCAAAACAAGCTGTACCAAAGCACCAAATACTAAGCCCAACAACGCCCCTGCCGAACCAGAAGTATACACAGCGATGACTGCACCCAAGCAACCAAAACCACAATATATTTTTTGAAGCCGACTGCCATTCCTACACATACCGGCCAAAGCAAGCAAGGCAAGGACTGCGGCGATCTGGCCAAAGGCAATTGGATTGGTGATTGGCAGGCCAACACGCTCTGAAGGAGCTAAAATAAGCGAATGGGCCGAGAAAATGGCAGCAAACAACCCACCAGTGCTCACACCACGAAACAGAAAGTCCTCAAACGCCCTGGGCTCAGCATAACTACGAAGCCCAATAATCAAGGGAATATATAATAACGCCCGAATCGGATAATCAAAATAATCTAGTGAGCCACCATTTACCAGCAGAGATGGCACCATCAGCAATGGGAAGATCGCCAAGAGCCCGGTGAAGACATGATCCAAGGGCAATAATCGCCAAGGCCACCGGCCAAGCACCGCCACTAGGCTCAAGGATACCAATACCCCCGCAAACAACCCGAACGAGTTTTTAACCAATAGGATGGAAGAGTAAAAAGCGAATACTGACCACTCGAGCAAGGCAAGCCTGATAATTATTGGATGCAGTTTTGCCAAAAAGCCGCCCATAAATACAGTCAATACCACGCACTCAATACTAGCCTAGCGAAGCAGGATCGCCAAGCCTGTTGACTATTTGCCAGTGACCGTAGGCCATTAATAATGATGCTTTAGAACCCAACCCAGCGCGGGCAACTCGATAGTCTTGGATACATGACAAGCTTCGCCACCCACTTCACCGAACACTTCACGGAACACTTCGACGTGATCGTGGTGGGTGGCGGCCATGCCGGCTGCGAGGCGGCCCTCACCGCCGCGCGTCTTGGGCTCAGCACCGCCCTCTTCACCCTCAACCTGGATCGAATCGCCTGGCAGCCCTGCAACCCGGCGGTGGGCGGGCCGGCCAAGAGCCAGCTGGTGCATGAGGTCGATGCCCTCGGCGGCGTGATCGGCCGACTGGCCGATGCAACGGCCCTGCAGAAGCGGGTGCTCAACGCCAGCCGCGGCCCGGCCGTCTGGGCCCTGCGGGCCCAGACAGATAAACGTCAGTACGCACGCCAGATGCTGCAGCTGCTGCAGCACACGCCAAATCTGGCCCTGCGCGAGGCGATGGTGACCGGCCTGGAGCTGGAGGGCACGCCA